>JAFTCY010000025.1 GCA_017454465.1 Clostridia bacterium | reverse complement strand
TGCGGGGCCTACAGTGTCAACAGCCGCTGCCTCCGCGTCCTGAACGAACAACACCGCGTGGGGATTGCCCACTGACACCGGCGTGAACGAGATCTCCTCGCCGAGTATATTCAGTTTCTTCTCAGAGCTTACCGAAGCCTGTCCCATGTCCACCGTCACCTGTCTGGTCTTTCCGCCTACCACGAAAAGGTCCAGTGTCCTGATGCCTGACAGCGTTTCTACCGAAATACGCTTTTTATCCGTGTATCCCTTGTCATACACATATTTCCCGACGCAGCGGATACCGTTGCCGCACATCTGCGCCTCACTGCCGTCTGCGTTGAATATCCTCATTTTGAAGTCGGCGCATACTGACGGCTCGATGAAGACCATACCGTCGGAACCCGCCCCGAAATGACGGTCTGACAGCCTGGTGCAGATATCCGAGACGTTTTCGGGTATGCGTCCGTAGACATACAGATAATCGTTTCCCAGTCCCTGCATTTTCGTGAAGTTCATGATCATATCTTCTTTCTGTTCATTTCAAGAGCCGCGCCGATGAAGCCTTTGAAAAGGGGATGAGGCTTGTTCGGACGTGATTTGAATTCCGGATGGTACTGGACGCCCACATAAAAGGGACGGTCCGACAGTTCCACCGTTTCGACGAGAAGGCCGTCCGGTGACATTCCGCTAAGTGTCAGCCCACTGAGTTTAAGTATGTCCCTGTAGTCATTGTTGAACTCGTAACGGTGTCTGTGTCGCTCAGTTATAAGGTCCGTGCCGTAGCATCTCTCCATGACCGTCCTCTGCGTGATAACGCAGGGATAGGCCCCAAGCCTCAGAGTCCCGCCCTTGTCCACGTCCTCGCTCTGGCCGGGCATGAAGTCGATGACCTTGTTTTTGCACTGCTCGTCAAATTCCCCTGAGTTGGCGTCCCTGATCCCGGCGACGTGCCTTGCGTATTCTATGACCGCTATCTGCATTCCGAGACATATACCGAAAAAGGGAAGACTGTTCTCCCGGGCATATTTCACGGACGATATCATCCCTTCGATGCCCCGGCTGCCGAAGCCTCCCGGCACTATGATCCCGTCCAGGCCTGACAGCTTCTCGGCTGCGTTCGCGTCTGTGATCTCCTCCGAGTCAAGCCAGTGGATCTTTATGTGGGTGTTATGGAAATATCCGGCGTGCCTCATGGCTTCGGCGACGGAAAGATACGCGTCGTGAAGTCCCACATACTTGCCCACCAGTCCTATATGGACAGTGTATGGCCTGGATTTTATCCTTTCGACCATCCGGGACCATTCAGCCAGATCCGGCTCCGGTGTCTCAATGCCCAGTTCACGGCACACAACTGCCGAAAAACCGGATCTTTCCAGCATCAGCGGAGCTTCATAGAGATTTGGGAGGGTAATGTTTTCTATCACGCAGTCTTCCTTGACATTGCAGAACATGGAGATCTTCCTGAAGATCTCTTCCTCCAGAGGCTCGTCGCACCTGAGAATTATTATATTCGGGTTGACGCCCATGCCCTGAAGTTCCTTAACGGAGTGCTGCGTCGGCTTTGTCTTGTGTTCTTCGGAACCGTGAAGATAGGGCACAAGAGTCACATGTATGAAGAGACTGTTCTCGCGGCCCACCTCCAGTGAAACCTGTCTTGCGGCCTCAATGAATGGCTGCGACTCTATGTCTCCGATAGTTCCGCCTATCTCGGTTATCACCACGTCAGCGTCAGAATGCTTTCCGACGTTGTACACGAAATTCTTTATCTCATTCGTTATATGGGGGATCACCTGTACGGTGGAGCCCAGGTACTCGCCCCGCCGTTCCTTGTTCAGCACGTTCCAGTATACTTTGCCGGTCGTGAGATTGGAATACTTGTTCAGGTCTTCGTCGATGAACCTCTCGTAATGCCCCAGATCCAGATCGGTCTCGGCGCCGTCCTCCGTCACATATACCTCACCGTGCTGGTACGGGCTCATGGTGCCGGGATCAACATTGATATACGGGTCAAGCTTCTGGGCTGCCACTTTCAGTCCCCTGGATTTCAGCAGCCTGCCCAGTGACGCGGCCGTGATGCCTTTGCCAAGCCCCGATACGACTCCGCCTGTAACGAAAATATACTTTGTCATGCTAATTCCTCCTCACTCCCATTCCACCGTTGCCGGAGGCTTGGACGTTATGTCATACACGACTCTCGTGATCCCTTTCACCTCGTTCGTTATCCTGCTGCTTGCCTTTTCAAGGACACCGTAGGGAAGTCTTGTCCACTCGGCGGTCATGAAATCGTCAGTGGAAACCGCCCTCAGCGCCAGCGTGTATCCGTATGTCCTGTCATCGCCCATGACTCCCACGCTTCTCGTGTCGGTCAGCACCGCGAAATACTGGTCCGGTCCGGCTCCGGCCGCATCCGTCTCCTCACGGAAGACCGCATCCGCTTCACGGAGCATATCCAGCTTTTCCTTCGTGACTTCGCCGATTATACGTACCGCAAGGCCGGGGCCGGGAAACGGCTGTCTCCATACGAGCTCCCGGGGGATGCCCAGTTTCTCTCCGACCTCTCTTACCTCGTCCTTGAAAAGCTCCCGGAGGGGCTCGACGACCTTCTCAAATGTCATCGTATCCGGAAGTCCTCCGACAGTGTGGTGGCTCTTTATTACCGCTGAATCGCCCCTGCCGCTTTCTATCACATCCGGATATATTGTGCCCTGGGCAAGTATCTCGGGGCTCCCGAGCCTGTCTGCCTCGTCCTCAAATACCCTGATGAACTCTTCTCCTATTATCTTTCTTTTCTGCTCGGGCTGCGTCACGCCCTTAAGCCTGGCGAGAAATCTGTCCTCCGCCCTGACTCTGGTTATATTCAGCCCCAGCTTTTCGCCGAGATGACGTTCGACCATATCGCCCTCGTTTTTTCTCAGCAGGCCGTGATCGACGAATACGCAGCTGAGGGCATTTCCTACCGCTTTATGAAGAAGGACCGCCGTGACTGAGGAATCAACTCCTCCGGACAGGGCAAGCAGAACCTTTTTCCCGCTGAGTTCCTTTCTGTACCTTTCCACTGACGCTGATATGAAATCATCCATTTTCCAGTCCGGGGAACAGCCGCACACGCCGAATATGAAGTTCCGAAGGATCTGTCTGCCGTATTCCGTATGAGTGACCTCCGGATGGAACTGGACTCCGTACAGTTTTCTCTCCTCGTCCTCCATGGCCGCGCAAACGCATTTATCTGTGCGGGCGGCGCTCCTGAATCCCGCGGGAAGCTCGGTAACAGTGTCGGTATGGCTCATCCACACGATGCTTTCCCCGGGAACACCGTCGAAGAGCGCGCCGCCTTCAGAATACAGTACTGTCCTGCCGTATTCGCTGCCTCCTTCGGCCGGGCCGACCGTCCCGCCTGCGGTATAAGCGATCAGCTGATGACCGTAGCAGATGCCCAGGACGGGTATGCCCAGCCCGAGGACTGAAGGATCCACATGAGGGGATGACGGCTCATACACGCTGTTTGGCCCTCCCGTGAAAATGATGCCTCTGTAGCCCGATTTCCTGATCGTTTCAGCCGTAAGGCCGCTGTACGGCCTGATCTCGGCGTACACATGCTCCGCCCTTACGCGTCTGGCGATCAGCTGGTTGTACTGACCGCCGAAATCAAGAACAAGAATCCTGTCCAATCTCATTGCCTCCTATTTTCCGCTGTTTCCGTAGTTTGAAAGCACCCGGGCCGATGGATCACTAACGTCGCATCCTTTCCAGGACCTGTTGGGCATCCAGAAGTCCGCAATCATTTCCGACTGCCCGGGGTAATACTTTTCAAATATATCCCTGTAAAGAAGGGATTCCTTTGTAAAGGGCTGCGCGTGGCTGTACAGTGACCTGCGCTGTTCGAATTCGCTATCTGTATAGACCGTTTCCGCGTATTCCTTCAGGTAATCCACCATCGAATGGCCTACCGCGTCCGAGAAGGCAGCCTTTTCACGCCACAGGATCTCATCCGGCAGGTAACCCAGTCCTTCAAAGGCATGCCGCAGCAGATACTTTCCTTTTCCGTACCTGTTCATTTTCATCTCAGGATCCAGGCTCATCACGTACTTTACGAAATCGAGGTCGCCGAAGGGGACCCTGGCTTCAAGGGAGTTGACTGAGATGCATCTGTCGGCTCTCAGCACGTCGTACATATGCAGCTCGCGGATCCGCTTTTCGGCTTCCTTCTGGAATTCTTCCGCGTCGGGTGCGAAATCGGTGTACTTATACCCGAACAGCTCGTCTGAGATCTCGCCAGTAAGAAGCACCCTGATATCTGTCTGTTCATGGATAGCCCTGCACACAAGGTACATTCCCATGCTGGCCCTTACGGTCGTTATGTCGTACGTTCCCAGCAAATGTATCACTTCATCCAGGGAGCTGATGACGTCCCCGGGCGTCATGTAGACCTCGGTGTGGTCAGCGCCGATATATTCCGCGGCCTGCCGGGCATATTTGAGGTCTATGGCGTCTTCGCTCATTCCTATGGCGAACGTCCTGACAGGGCTTTCGCTTTTCCTTGACGCGATAGCACAGACAAGGGAGGAATCCAGGCCGCCGGACAGCAGAAATCCCACCTTGGCATCCGCCACCAGACGTTTCTCTACTCCCGCTATGAGTTTTTCACGGATCTTCCCGCAGGCAGTCTCTATGCTGTCACGGCAGACGCTTTCAGGTCTTGATATGTCGGTGTACGGAATGAATTCACCGTTTCTGTAATAGTGTCCCGGAGGGAAGGGCATGATCTTCGCTGAAAGTCCCACCAGGTTCTTCGCTTCGCTGGCGAACATGACCGTGCCGTTTGAGTCATATCCGTAATACAGGGGCCGGATGCCTATGGGATCCCGGGCCGCGATGTACTCTCCGGTCCTGCCGTCATATATGACGCAGGCGAATTCAGCGTCAAGCATCCCGAACATCCCGGTACCGTATTCAAAATACATGGGAAGTATTATCTCGCAGTCGCTTCCGCTTTTGAATGAATAGCCTTTTCCCTGAAGTTTCTTCCGCTCCTTTTCGAACCCGTACAGTTCTCCGTTGCAAACACAACAGCACCCCTGAAGCTCGAACGGCTGCATGCCGGCGTCGGTCAGCCCCATGATCGACAGTCTGTGAAATCCCATGAGCCCGCTGCCCGTGCGGATCACGCGGCTGTCGTCCGGTCCTCTGGATTTCGTTTCATAAAAGCCTTTTTCAAACGCGGCCCTGTCTTCAACATCGCCGCAGTAACCAAAAATCGAACACATAGTTTATCTACCTATTCAATATCCTGAAGGGCGTCATAGCCTTCTTCTCCGGTCCGTACCTTGACGACGTTCTCGACATCGTATACGAATATCTTGCCGTCTCCTATATGACCGGTATACAGGACTTTCTTCGCTGTTTCAATAACGCATCTGACAGGCACCTTGCTCACCACTATATCCACCTGTATCTTGGGAAGCAGATTTGCCTCAACGGGAACTCCGCGGTAGTACTCAGGCTGCCCCTTCTGGGCGCCGCAACCTAGGACGTGGGAGACCGTCATGCCTGTGATGCCTATTTCCATCATGGCGTTCTTGAGAGCTTCAAACCTGGGCTCCTTGCATATGATCTCCACCTTTGTGAACTTTGGAGCCTTTTCATCGTACGCAGGCACCTTCTTTACGGGGACCGCCTCGCTCACAGGAGTTTCACCGTAGACCGCGACAGCTCCCGGATAACCGTAGTCGATGCTTTCGACCGCGGGAGCAAAATCAGCGTACGCGTTGGGAAGGCCGTGCTCGGTCTTGTCCAGTCCTTTTATCTCCTCTTCACCGGATACCCGCAGACCCACGGTTTTCTTAAGGATAAAGAACGTTGCTGTCATCAGGGCCGCCGTCCAGGCGAGGATCGCCGTGATCCCGAGAAGCTGGACACCCAGGAGTCTGATATTACCTGTATAGAACAGTCCGGACAACCCGGCGGGAGCTTCGGGATTTGCCAGCAGGCCCACCGCAAGAGTTCCCCAGACTCCGTTGGCAAGATGAACGCCGACTGCGCCCACCGGATCGTCAATGTGAAGCCTTATATCCAGGAATTCCACGACCAGGACCACTATCAGACCGGATACAACACCCACTGCAGCCGCCCCTGCGGCATCAAGGGCGTCACATCCGGCAGTGATCCCCACCAGTCCCGCAAGAGAAGCGTTGATGCACATCGACACATCGGGTTTTCCGTTCTTGATCCAGGTGAAGATCATGGTAGTGCACGTCGCGACCGCCGGTGCGATGGTGGTCGTAACAAAGATCGATGCCAGTGATTCATTGTTCCATGCCGCCGCTCCGTTGAATCCGTACCATCCGAACCACAGGATGAAGCAGCCCAGCGCCCCAAGCGTGATGGAGTGGCCGGGAATTGCGTTGACCTTTCTGACTTTGCCCACGGGATCCTTCAGGTACTTCCCGAGGCGCGGACCCACCATTATGGCTCCGATCAGCGCGGTCACGCCTCCTACGGAGTGAATGGCGGCAGATCCGGCGAAATCATGGAACCCCAGCCTGACGAGCCATCCGGCCTCGTTCCATACCCATCCGGCCTCGATCGGATATACGAACAGCGAGATCACCCCGGAATAGATACAGTAGGAAATGAACTTGGTCCTTTCCGCCATGGCTCCTGATACGATCGTTGCCGCTGTCGCGCAGAATACAAGGTTGAACACGAACGACGGGGCATTGCCGTTTTTCAGGAATCCGCCGAAATCTGTAAGAATGCTGAGATTGGGGACCCCTACGATCCCGAGAACATAATCCTCGGCCATCATAAGCGAAAAGCCCAGCAAAACGAACACAACGGTACCGATGCAGAAATCCATCAGATTCTTCATGATTATGTTTCCGGCGTTCTTAGCCCTGGTAAATCCTGTCTCCACCATGGCAAACCCGGCTTGCATGAAGAAAACCAGCGCGGCGCCTATCAGGAACCACACACCGAAGACCTCACCTGTGGCGGTCTCCTGTATCAGTTTTGTGATCTCTTCAGTCAACATGGGAACAAACCTCTTATTTCATCTGATTTTTTTATCTTACGCTGAACAGGATATCCTCATAAGTGGGGAACGGCCAGTAATCCTTCGAGGTTCTCGTTTCAGCCTCGTCGCATGCCACTCTCAGTTCGCTCATTTTCGGCAGCACCTTATCCCTTATCATCTCAGATTCTGATATTATATCGTCCGCATCCTGAAGCGACATCACAACGTCCTGCAGCTCATCCACCTTGATCGCGATGCAGTCAGTCAGTGCGGAAAGCTTTCTGACAAGACCAGTCTCATATTCACAGGCTACTGAAGGATCAAGCGCCTTTTTAGCCTGGGCGTTCTTCGCTGTATCCGCCGCAAATGCCGCGATAGCCGGCGCGATCTGGGTCTTGACCATGTCGATCATAGTATTCGCCTCGATGGTGACCGATTTGCAGTAGTTCTCAAGCATGATCTCGCATCTGGACTGGAGCTCTTCTAAGGAGAACACCTTGTGGGACGTCAGCATGTCCACATTTTTCCTGTCAAGCAGATGAGGCATGCAGTCAGCAGTCGTGCGGTAGTTCAACAGGCCGCGGACTTCGGTAGCTTCCTTTATCCAGGAATCATCATATCCGTTTCCGTTGAATATGATGCGCCTGTGGTCTTTGATAGTCTTTTTGATCATGTCGTGGAGCACCGTCTCGAAATCCTGCGCTCCTTCCAGCCTGTCAGCGTATACCTTAAGGCTTTCGGCCACGGCGGAGTTAAGCATGATATTTGCGCATGCGATGGAGTTGGAGGAACCGAGCATGCGGAACTCAAATTTGTTTCCGGTGAACGCGAAAGGAGATGTACGGTTACGGTCCGTTGTGTCGCGGTTGAATTTCGGAAGAACGTCCACACCCAGCTTCATCTGGGTCTTTTCGGCTCCCTTGTACGGAGTGTCGTTTTCTATCGCCTCAAGGACCGCGTTCAGCTCATCACCAAGGAACATGGATATGACGGCCGGAGGCGCTTCATTGGCGCCAAGACGGTGGTCGTTTCCCGCTGTGGCTACGGATATCCGGAGCAGATCCTGGTAGTCGTCGACAGCTTTTATCACTGCGCACAGAAACAACAGGAACTGGGCGTTCTCATAGGGCGTCTCCCCTGGTGAGAGCAGGTTCTGGCCCTCGTTCGTTGAAATGGACCAGTTGTTGTGCTTTCCTGAGCCGTTGACTCCTGCAAACGGCTTTTCGTGCAGCAGGCACACCAGCCCGTTCCTGGAAGCTACCTTCTGCATTATCTCCATGGTAAGCTGGTTGTGGTCGGTAGCGATGTTTGTGGTAGTATAGATCGGAGCCAGTTCATGCTGCGCGGGAGCGACTTCATTGTGCTCGGTCTTTGCCATGATGCCAAGCTTCCAGAGCTCCACGTTCAGCTCTTCCATAAATGCCGCCACTTTCGGCTTGAGCGCTCCGAAATAATGATCGTCCATTTCCTGTCCCTTGGGAGGTTTGGCTCCGAAAAGGGTCCTTCCCGTGAATCTCAGGTCAGGGCGGGCGTCATACATTTCCTTTGAGATGAGGAAATATTCCTGCTCTGGCCCGACGGAGGAACGCACGTATTTGGCCGTGGTATTGCCGAACAGGCGGAGAATGCGCAGCGCCTGACGGTTCAGGGCTTCCATTGAGCGGAGCAGAGGCGTCTTCTTGTCAAGTGCGTGTCCGCCGTATGAGCAGAACGCAGTCGGAATGCACAGCGTCTTTCCTTTTATAAATGCGTAAGACGTGGGATCCCATGCCGTATATCCTCTGGCTTCGAAAGTAGCCCGCAGGCCGCCGGAGGGGAACGAGGACGCGTCAGGCTCGCCTTTGATAAGTTCTTTTCCAGAAAACTCCATGATCACTCCGCCGTCGGGGGAGGGAGCTATGAAACTCTCATGCTTTTCAGCGGTTATTCCGGTAAGGGGCTGGAACCAGTGTGTAAAGTGCGTGGCTCCCTTGGAGACTGCCCATTCCTTCATGGCTGTTGCCACTGCGTTCGCAACGCCCGGATCCAGTGCCGCTCCTTCGTCGATGGTCTTCCTGAGAGAGGAATAGACCTCAGCTGATAACGTGGCCTTCATGACTCTGTCGTCAAACACCATGCTTCCGAACGTTTCCGTAACTGTTTTCATACCGATACTCTCCTTTTTTCAAAATTGAAAAAGGCGCCCCTCATGTGATCTGACATGAAAGACGCCATTGCCTTCATTTTTCTGTATATTATCCGTTAAAGTGAAAACGCGCCCTTGAACCTTACAGTTCAAAGACGCCTTTGCCTTCAACGCCTGCATTTTACATCTGTGATAAGCGTTTGTCAAGGGCTTTTTTGCAATTTTTTGAAAATTTCTTGCATATTTTTTGTTTTTGTGCCGTTTTTCTATTGACATGGGCTCTGATATAATGTAAAATCCCGAGTGTGAGCAAAGGCGTTCATTTCAGACAGGGAAGACCTGTCCGGGAATGAGCGCTTTTTCTTTTTATAACGCTGATCTGTCGAAGCAGCGGACCACGGGAAGAAAGGTATGACAGGTATGTTAAAGGAAGGAAAAATAAGGATACCCTCCGGATGCGCCATCGCGGCCGTCATCTCAAGGGAAGGAGACCGTATGACCGGTGAGAGCATCGTCAGCGCAATGAAGCCGATGCATGACCGTTCCAACGGACTGGGCGGCGGTTTTGCCGGATACGGGATATACCCGGATCATAAAGATCTGTACGCGCTGCATCTGTTCTTTGACTGCCGCGACACGAGAAAAAGCTGCGAAGCGTTTCTGAAGGAACACTTTGAGGTGGTCAAAGGAGAACTGATACCTACGAGAAAAATGCCCGAGATAACGGACGAGCCGATCATATGGAGATACTTTGTCACACCCTTAAGATCAGTTCTCGCCGACCTGCAGCTGGATGAAAAGGAGTTCGTTGCCCGCACGGTAATGAAGATCAACACTGAAATGAAGGGGGCGTACGTCTTTTCAAGCGGAAAGAACATGGGTACTTTCAAGGCCGTTGGCTTTCCCGAAGACGTCGGCAGATACTACCGCCTTGACGAATATGAAGGATACAGCTGGACCGCCCACGGCAGATATCCCACGAACACTCCCGGATGGTGGGGCGGGGCACACCCCTTCACCCTTCTGGACTATTCTGTGGTGCATAACGGAGAGATATCTTCTTATGACGCCAACCGCCGGTACATAGAAATGTTCGGGTACAAGTGCACCCTCCAGACCGACACTGAAGTAATTACATACATACTGGACTACCTCATAAGAGTCCAGGGACTGACTCTCAGCGAAGCGGCCAACGTCATCGCGGCGCCTTTCTGGAGCACCATTGAAAGTAAGACCGATGATTATGAAAGGAACAAACTGAAATATCTGCGCACCGTCTTTCCGAGCCTGCTCATAACCGGTCCGTTCTCGATCGTCATGGGCTTTGACGGAGGCCTGATGGCCCTGAACGACCGCCTTAAGCTGAGATCTATGGTAGTCGGCGAGAAAGACGACAAAGTCTTCATCGCAAGCGAAGAGGCCGCCATCCGTGTCATGGAGCCGGACGCAGAAAACATTTGGGCTCCGTCCGGCGGGGAACCGGTGATCGTTACTGTCAAGGAGGGAAAATTCTGATGGGAATAGAATTCATATATCCTGAATTCGAGGTGGTCCGCGACCGGGACCGCTGCATTGCCTGCAGGGTATGCGAGAGACAGTGCTCGAACGAGGTCCACTCCTACAGCCCCGTGCGGGGAGTCATGATCAGTGACGAGTCAAAGTGCGTCAACTGCCAGAGATGCGTGTCCCTGTGTCCCACAAGAGCACTCAAGATAGTAAAGAGCAACTGCAGGCTCCGGGAAAATGCCAACTGGCAGGATGAAACCGTAAAGGAGATATACAAGCAGGCAAACAGCGGAGGCGTCCTGCTTTCCTCAATGGGAAATCCGAAACCGCTGCCCGTATACTGGGACAAGATACTGATCAACGCCTCACAGGTCACGAATCCTCCCATAGATCCGCTCCGGGAGCCTATGGAGACAAAAGTCTTTCTAGGCAAAAAGCCTTCCGCGGTCCGCCGGGACAGTGAGGGAAAGCTGGATTTCAGCATCTCCCCACAGATAGAACTGGCTATGCCCGTGATGTTTTCAGCCATGAGCTACGGATCCATCAGCTACAACGCCCACGCGTCTCTTGCGAGAGCCGCCACTGAGCTGGGCATTCTGTACAACACCGGTGAGGGCGGGCTCCACGAAGATTTTTACAAATACGGAAGCAACACCATAGTCCAGGTGGCGTCCGGAAGGTTCGGAGTACATGAAGACTATCTTGAAGCAGGAGCAGCTATTGAAATAAAGATGGGGCAGGGTGCGAAGCCCGGTATCGGAGGACATCTGCCCGGCACGAAGATCGTAGGCGATGTTTCCCGTACCCGCATGATACCGGAGGGTTCTGACGCCATCTCACCAGCTCCCCATCACGACATCTATTCTATCGAGGATCTGCGCCAGCTGGTCTATTCGCTGAAAGAAGCGACGGAATACAAAAAGCCGGTCATAGTGAAGGTTGCCGCCGTGCATAATATCGCCGCCATCGCGAGCGGTATCGCGAGAAGCGGAGCGGACATCATAGCGATAGACGGGTTCAGGGGCGGCCCCGGTGCCGCGCCCCCGAGGCTACGCGACAATGTCGGAATTCCCATCGAACTTGCCCTTGCCTCCGTTGACCAGAGACTCAGGGACGAGGGTATAAGAAACAATGTGTCACTGGTAGCCGGCGGATCCATAAGAAGCGCGTCTGATGTTATCAAAGCCGTCGCTCTCGGAGCAGACGCGTGCTACATAGCCACGGCCGCCCTGCTCGCTCTCGGTTGCCATCTGTGCAGGACCTGCCAGTCGGGAAAATGCAACTGGGGCATCGCCACCCAGCGTCCGGATCTTGTCAAACGTCTCAATCCGGATATCGGAAGTGAAAGGCTCATAAACCTTATGAGTGCCTGGAGGCATGAGATAATGGAGATAATGGGCGGAATGGGCATCAACTCCATCGAGGCTCTCCGCGGAAACAGGCTTATGCTCCGCGGCGTTGGACTCAATGAAAAAGAACTGGGTATACTCGGTATATCCCATGCGGGGGAGTAATGAAATGAAAAGAGTGTATGTCAACGAAGAGTGGTGTCTCGGGTGCCGTCTGTGCGAATACAACTGCGCTTTCGCTAATTCCGGCCTGGGAGACATGGTTCTGGCCCTCAAGGACAGAAAGATCTTTCCGAGGATACATGTCGAGGGAAATGACAGTATCACGTTCGCCGTTTCCTGTCGGCATTGCACAGACCCCATATGCCAGAAAAGCTGCATCGCAGGCGCGATCTCAAAGGCGGACGGTGTAGTCAGGATAGACCGGAGCAAATGCGTAGGATGCCTGACCTGTGTGCTTGTGTGTCCCTACGGCGCTCTATCACCGGGTGAAGACGGAATCATGCAGAAATGCGAGCTCTGCCTTGAAAATGCCTGCGGAGCCCCTGCATGCGTTACCGGATGCCCGAACAAAGCCATCGTGTATGAAGAGAGGAGCGATCCTGAGTGAAACACTATGTTATAATCGGAAACGGAACAGCGGCTGTCGGATGTATCGAAGGAATCCGGTCAGTCAGCGCTGACGGCGGGATCACAGTGATCTCCGCTGAAAACCATCCCGTCTACAGCCGTCCTCTTATTTCATATTACCTGGAAGGGAAGACCGATCTCGAGAAGATGAGATACCGCGGAGAGGGATTCTATGAAATAAACGGATGCCGTGTGATATACGGCAGAAAAGCTGTTTCTGTCAATACTTCGGGCAGAACAGTTATCCTTGATGACGGCTCATCCGTACCTTACGATTCCCTGTGCGTAGCTGCCGGATCAAGGCCTTTCGTACCTCCTTTCCCGGGACTTGAGACAGTAGGTAAAAAATTCGGATTCATGACTATGGACGACGCGCTGGAACTTGAAAAAGCGCTTTCTGAAGATGCGCGGGTACTTATAGTGGGAGCCGGTCTCATAGGGCTTAAATGCGCCGAAGGGATCTGCGGGCGGGTTGGCAGCATAACCGTCTGCGACCTTGCCGACAGGGTGCTGTCCAGCATCCTGGACGCGGACTGTGCGGCAATAGTGCAGGATCACCTTGAGAAAAACGGGATCAGTTTTCTCCTCGGAGACTCAGTGGATAAATTCTGTGAAAGCAAAGCGTACATGAAAAGCGGGAAACAGATAGATTTTGACGTACTCGTCCTTGCGGTCGGCGTCAGGGCCAATACAGAGCTCGTAAAAGAAGCCGGCGGCAAGGTGAACCGCGGGATCATCATCAACTGCAGAGCCGAGACGGATCTTGAAGATATCTACGCTGCAGGTGACTGTACCGAAGGATATGATGCCTCCACCGGCACGAACAGAGTTCTTGCAATACTGCCTAACGCGTATATGCAGGGATACACGGCAGGTGTCAATATGGCCGGGGGATGCTCAGTCCACGACAGAGCGATCCCCATGAATTCCATAGGCTTCTTCGGACTTCATATGATGACAGCCGGATCATATGAAGGAGAAATGACAGAAGAAAAGATCCCTGCCGGGATCAAAAGACTATTCATAAAAGACGGTATCCTGAAGGGATTCATACTTGTGGGAGCCTGTGAACGGGCAGGAATATACACATCGCTGATCAGGGACAGGACTCCGCTTGACACGATCGACCTGGAACTGACAAAAAAAGTTGCCACAAATCTTATTTTTTCTCAGGAATCCCGCAGAAAAAAGTTCGGAGGCATAGTATAATATGGTCATCAATGCTAAGGATCTGGATTATCGCAAATTAAATGAGGCGCTCAGAAGCGCAGGACAGTCAGCGACTGTCACCGGCTGTCTCGGACAGCGTTTCATATGCGCCGGTATGTCCGGCATATCCGTCTCGATCGAAGGAGTCCCCGGAAACGCGCTGGGCGCGTATCTGAACGGCGCCGAAATAACCGTTAAAGGCAACGCCCAGGACGCCGCCGGCGACACGATGAACAACGGCAGGATAATAGTTCACGGCAATATCGGCGACGCGGCCGGATATGCCATGCGCGGCGGCTGCATCTACGTGAAAGGTGACGCGGGCTACCGCGCCGGGATACATATGAAAGAATACAGGGAGAAAGTTCCCGTTATGGTCATCGGCGGATGCGCGGGGAGCTTTCTCGGCGAGTACCAGGCGGGCGGCGTCATCGTTGTTCTGGGACTTGGTACAAAGGGCAGAAGGATCGTAGGGAACTTCCCGTGTACGGGAATGCACGGCGGGAAAATGATCCTGCGTTCCTCATGCGATGATATACGGTTCCCGAAACAGGTCTCCATAAGACAGGCGTCAGATGACGATCTCGCTGAAATAGAGAATTACGTATCAGAATACTGCAGGCTCTTCGGAAAAGACAGAAATGAAGTCATGGATGCACGCTTTTCAGTGATCACGCCTGACAGCAAAAATCCGTATAAGCAGCTTTATGTTGCCAACTGAAGAAAGTGAGAATGATATGAAGTATTCAAAAGAAGAGGTAATGCAATATGTTTCCGAGGAAGACGTGAAGTTCATACGTCTTGCCTTTTGCGATGTGTTCGGAAAGCAGAAGAATATCTCGATCATGCCCGATGAGCTGCAGCGTGCTTTTGAATACGGAATCGCATTTGACGCATCGGCTATCAAAGGCTTTAAGGATGAAGCCCATTCGGACCTTTTCCTTCACCCGGAGCCCGAAACACTGACCTGGCTTCCCTGGAGACCTGAACACGGAAAGGTAGTGAGGATGTTCTGCACGATCAGCTACCCGGACGGCAGACCCTTTGAGTGCGATACAAGAAATCTGCTGAAAAAAGCTGTTGATGATGCAAAAGCCGCGGGGCTCACGTTCTACTTCGGAGCGGAGCAGGAATTCTACCTGTTTGAGCTGGATGACAAAAATGAGCCCACCAGGATCCCGTATGACAGAGCGGGATACATGGATATAGCGCCTGATGACAAAGGCGAGAATGTCAGGCGCGAGATCTGCCTTACCCTTGAAAAGATGGGAATCATGCCAGAGAGCTCGCATCACGAAGAAGGACCGGGGCAGAACGAGATAGATTTCAGATATGATGAAGCCCTGAAGGCTGCAGACAACGTAATGACTTTTCAGACTGTCGTAAAGACCGTAGCTCACAGGAACGGACTTTTTGCGGACTTTTCACCCAAGCCTCTTGGCAATGAGCCCGGAAACGGATTTCACATCAATGTCTCCGTGCGGCCGGACGATTCATCTGAGAAGCTCTGCCATATCATGGCAGGCATTCTTGACAAATCCGTGCCAATGACCCTGTTTCTCAATCCCTGTGAAAACTCATATGAGCGTCTCGGGCAGATGAAAGCTCCACGATTTGTTTCATGGTCAGCAGAGAACCGTTCCCAGCTGATCCGCATACCAGCGGCATCAAATGAATTCAGAAGAGCCGAGCTCCGTTCTCCGGATCCTTTTGCCAATCCGTATATTGCATTCACGCTTATGATACGCGCCGGCCTTTTCGGTCTGGAAAACATGCTGTACCTGCCTGAACCCCTTGATGTAAACCTGTACAAGGCAGATGAGGGAACGCTCCTGGGTCTTGAAAAGCTTCCGTCATCGCTCGCTGAAGCTGTAAAAGCAGCCGGAACAGATGAGTTTATCAGAAAATGCATTCCGGCAGAAATACTGGAGATCTACAGCAAGTAATACTGTCTGAATTCACCGGAAAGGAGGGATGGGTCTTGAGTCTGAAAGAACAGGTCTACAGCGTTCTGGTCGTATCCGCCTCAGAACATTTTAATCAGGCCCTGCCTGAGATACTGCCCATTCCCTCGTTTTCTCCCATCAATACCGTGTCAAACGTAAGTTCGGCAAAACGGGCAATAGCGGAACGGGATTTTGATTTTGTCATTATCAACTCCCCGCTTCCTGATGATACCGGAATGCGGTTCGCTGTAGACACGAGCGAATCGTACAATACAATCGTCCTCTTCCTTGTAAGGGCAGAGCAATACGACGACGCGTATGACAAACTGGCTGAGCACGGTGTTTTTCTCATGCAGAAACCGGTCTCGAGATCCGTATTCCAGATCGCTACCGGATGGCTCATAAGCGCCAGGGAACGCATACGAAAAACTGAAAGCAAAACCCTTTCGATCGAGGAAAAAATGAATGAGATCCGTATAGTCAACCGGGCAAAATGGCTGCTGATCAGTGAACTGAAAATGACCGAGCCCGATGCCCACCGCTACATCGAAAAAGAGGCAATGGACAGGTGCGTGCCAAAACGAAAAATCGCAGAGGAAATAATTAAAACGTATTCGTAATCAGAAAAAACCGGGGCTGCATTTTACTGCCGTCCCGGTATTTTTTATTTTCTGTATTCATTATTTGTCAAGACCGTATTTCTTGATCTTTTCCTTAAGGAAGTTCACCGCGAGTTCAATGTCAGCTGCAGGGTTGTCACCGACTTCACGTTCGATGGTAAGGAATCCGTTGTATCCGGTAGCTGCAAGAGCAGGGAGGTAGGTATCGAAATCGACATCGCCCTGTCCAAGCGGTACTTCAAGATATGTATGGCCCATCTTCATCAGAGCTTCGTGATGTTTAGCCTCTTCACTGACAATGAGGTTCCCGTCCTTCTTTACTCCCACATGATTCTTGAGCATGATGCCGTCCTTCGCATGTGTATGCACAACGTATTTGCCAAGATACTTGAGAGCTTCCTGAGGCCTTTCGTCAACGCACATTACGAGATTCGCAGGGTCGAAGTTCACTCTGACGCCACCTGCACCCAGTGAGTCAAGGAATTCGCCCAGCACTCTGCCGATCTCGGGGCCTGTTTCGACAGCGAAAGCAGCGCCTACAGAATCCGCATAGAGAGCCAGTTCACGGCAGGCTTTTCTCATTATCTCCTTAGTCTCGCATTCCTCATCCGGAACATGTCCGATATGTGTAGTAGCGATGCCGCATTCCATCTTGTTGGACAGATCAAGGATCCTCTTTGATTTTTCGATAAGTTCAGGATTCTTTTCAGGATCGGCAAAACCGAGACCGAAATCAGCGCAGAGCGCTGAAACGACCATGCCATGTGAATGTATGATATCAAGGGCTTCCCTGACTTTGGCATCCGTCATAGTCTCCGGGCAGATCTCTCCGCCGGTGGCATAGATCTGAAGTCCTTCAACGCCAAGGCTTGCGGCTTTTTCCACGCCCTCTCTGAATCCGAGTCTGAATGAATCAAGCATTGCTCCAATTTTCATCTGTTTGTCTCCTCCTTATAGTGAAGAAAATATTTAACCTAGTTTTTGCATGCGGACGTCAGTACCGCGGAAGGGAAGTATGTAATACTCTCCAAGCAGCCTGCTGACTATCCTTTTATCATACTTCTGAACGAGCTCATCCGCCGTCAGATTTGTATTGATCATGGTTGATCTGTTGTTGTTTATCCTCTCGTTTATGAGAGAATAAAGCTTTTCCACAGTAAACGCTGTAACCATCTCCGAGCCAAGATCATCTATCACCAGCAGATCGCATTCCGAATACTTTTCAACATCTGCCGATTTGTCTTTTCTGAATTCCCATGCCTGGAAATTCTCGAATATGTTGACAGCGGATTCATATATCACGTAATATCCTTTGTCTATCACTGAAACAGCTGCTGCTGTTGAAAGATGCGTCTTACCAAGGCCGGTCGGTCCCATCAGGAGAAAGTTTGAATTCGTGTCATCACCGAATCCGTCTGCGAATGCCTTAAGAGTCTCAAGATGGTTCTTTATCGTCTGGTAATTGTCATCATCCTCAAGGTAGTACTTCAGGGAAAACGTATCAAATGATTGGTATTTCGAAAGGTGGTACAGCCCGGATTCTTTCAGCAGCTCATAGTTGATCTCCTTCTTCAGGCAGCTGCAAATCCTGATGCCGACATACCCGGTATCCGAGCACTTGTCGCAGTAATATTTCATGTCGCAGTAATCTGCAGGGAAACCGTTCTGGACAAGAAGCTCCTTCTTCCTTTTGACCGCAACGTCATATTCGCGCCTTATATCCTCAATGGATTCTCCCTTTGAGATAGCCGCGTAGAATATCCGGGATCCTGTAGACTGTATCAGTCTGTCGACCTCTGAGAATCCGCTGATCTTCAGGGAAGCTTCCAGAGTATGCTGGTCAAACTCAAATTTGCTTTTATTGTACCTTGATTCAATTGTCGATTTTGCTCTGTTGATGCAATCTGAACGGCTCATCGATAAACTCCGTCAATTTTTCTTAAAGTTTGATCTCTTTACAGCAGCGGCGAAATACTCACTGGTGTCAAAACTCGATTTCGCGCTGTTCTGGCCTTTCTTTGTTTTCTTTGCAATGTCTTTTTCGACTTCTTCAACTGTTTTCAGCCCTTCCTTATACCAGTTGGACAGTATCGTGTCCGTATAAGGCAGGGAAGGGGTGCTGATATTGGATACTGTTTTTTCATATGCGAGCTTGATCAGATCCCTGGGATATGCGTATACAGTTGCCCAGTTATTGATGATCTGCTTTTCCTTGGTGATCAGAGTTCTGTCGTTCCAGCCAAACAGCTTTCTTACGAAAGATTCAAGCGATTTTCTTTCCTCGTTTGCCTTAAGCTCGTTTTCCAGTGCTTCATATGTGGTGATGTTTCTGTCAAAGTAATCTATCGCGAGCTTTTCGACCTCACGGACTGTTTTTCTGTCCCTGGTCGCGGCAATGGAACAAAGGAGAAGTATGTATTCCTCTGAAAGATTATATGAATCAAACAGATTGACAATAATGGACGTATCCGTTGTGTTGAACATCCTGCCGAGGATCTGCTGGGCAGAGTTGATAAGGTCGGCGCATCCCGGCTTTGTTTCAATTATATCAGCCAGCTCTCCAGGTGTATAGGAATTGGGATTTGAAGTCTTTTTCAGAATTTTTTTCGGCTGCTCCGGAGAGACCTCAGCAGAATCGGGTGCGTTTACATCTTCTTCTGTGTCTATGCTTATTATACCGTTTTTTTCAAGAGATTTCAGCGCCTTGCTGAATGATTTTTCTGTCATGTCAAGTTTCTGAGAAAGTTCCTTGCCGTCAAACTCCGGACATGCAAACACGGCTACCAGCAGCTTCAGTTCCTCTTTGGAAGCGTCAGGAAGAAAATCCATCACAGACTCGTAGGGAAGTGATATTATTCTATTATCATAATTCAGTTTGACTTTCATTACCGCTGACACTCGCTTTTTCCTTTATTTTATCGAGATATGCCTTTGAACCTTCGTCTGAAGCGTAGGCATTGAGAGAAGAATCTGCAATATACCCGGCTTTATATGAATAGAAACCGGCTGAAGCCACCATCGCTCCGTTATCCCCGCACAACGGGACAGAGGGGATTATGAGTTTCACTCCGTGTGAATCACACAGTTTTTTTACTGCTTTTCTCAAGTGGGAATTTGCCGCCACTCCGCCCGCAAGGACCATTATATCGCTTGGGTTTGCCATCATTGCGGCTTCCAGCTTTGATGTGACTCCCGAGCACACTGTCCTCGTAAACGAGCCGGCTATCCTCAGGATCAAATCATCAGACAGAACATCTGTCCTGTTTCGCTGTTTTTCATTGTTTACATAGTTGATGACAGCTGTCTTGAGGCCGCTGAACGAATAGTCAAAAGAGGTTTCATCACCTACTGCCGGAGACGGGAACGGAATATATTCCTTACCGGATGTTCCGAACAGTTCAAAGGCCTTCTGGGCCAGTCTGTCCATGGCTGCTCCTCCCGGGTAGGGAAGACCCAGCACTCTTCCGACTTTGTCAAACGCCTCGCCGCAGGCGTCGTCTCTTGTCGAGCCGATCTCACAGAAGTCCACGTCATTGTTCACCCTGTAAATTGAGGTGTGTCCTCCGGATACCACAAGGGCATTGTATGAATCGGCTGAAAATGTGTTTTCGAGATGTGCGGCAGCGACATGCGCCTTTATATGATCCACCGGAATCAGCGGAATGCCCATGGCGGAAGCCAGAGATTTCGCAAAACCGACACCTACCAGCAGGGAACCGATAAGGCCCGGTGCAAATGTGACCGCAACGGCTTCAGGCCTGGGAACGTTTTCCATAGCCTTTCTTACAACATTCGTGATGGCTTCACAGTGCGCTCTGCTTGCAATTTCCGGAACGACCCCGCCATAAAGAGCATGGATGGAAATCTGGGAAGAAACTATATTCGAGTATACTTCCATTTTCCCGCCTTCTTCGGCATTTATCACCGATGCGGCAGTTTCATCGCAAGACGATTCAATTCCCAGTATTATCATGGCGCTCTCCGAGTTTTTCGTTACTATTTTTCCAGCTTCATCTCAATTGCGTCTTCACGCGGTTTTATGTAATAACCTTTTCTGACAGCTATTTCACGGAACCCCTTGCTGGTATAGAGATGTCTGGCGGCAGAATTGGATTCTCTGACTTCAAGATAAACGGTCAGCCCGTCTGCACTTTTCATCGAGTCAAGTGCGTGATCCAGCAACTTTCTGCCTATGCCAAGCTTTCTTGATTCAGGCGCTACGGCAATATTAAGTATTTCAGCTTCATTGCCTATCTGGATATCAATAATGTACCCGGCAACAATACCGCTTTTGACTGCGGCAAATGCTTTGCAGAAAGGATTGGCGAGGAGTCCCATGAAGCTTTCCTTCGACCAGGGATCGGAAAAACTGATGTTTTCTATCTCGCATATTCTGTCGAGGTAAGGCTCAGTAACCTCAGCTATGATACATTCTTCATCCATTGCTGCAAAATATCTTCGTTAACTCTTCATCTATCTTTGAAAGACATTTGATGTATGTATCCACATCCTGCCCGAATGGATCAGGGATGTCATTTGCAAAGGAGGTGACCTTTGACGCAAACTGCGGGAAACTGATTATGAGGCTCAGGGCATGCCTTGAGGTCATGGCCACAACCAGATCCGCCTCTTCAAGTATGTCACTGTCAACGTTTGCCGAAACATGAAGGGAATAATTATTGTCAGGCGTCTCCTCGACTCCGTATCTTTTCAGGGCTTCAACAGCGTTTTCGCTTATAGGTCCACCGCTTGCAAAAAGGCCTCTTGAAAGGGCTTTCATCTCATATTTTGAGAACCGGTGGTTAAAAAGTGCCGCTGCCATCGGCGAACGACACGTATTACCGGAACACACAAAGAGAATGTTTTTCGGTCCTTTCGATTCCGATTTGCTCTCTTTAAGTAAGGCAGGTGATAAGGATCTGTCAGCTTCAAGTATAGAACTCACGTAAACTCATCTCCATCAGTATAATCGGCGGCCGTGTTATCAGTATCCCATCTGTCCGGACAGGCTGTCGTCGTTTTCGATCCATTCTAGTACGTCTATCTCCCGGTAGTCATCTTTGGTATCTCTTATATATACCTTTGCGATACCAGCGTTAAGGATCATTCTTTTGCACATCATGCATGAATTGGTTCCTGGAAGAATATCTCCTGTCTTTGGGTCAGTACAGCACATGTAAAGCGCTGAGCCCAGCATGCTCTCACGGGAAGCTGAGATGATCGCATTGGCTTCGCTGTGTACCGACCGGCACAGCTCGTATCTCTCTCCGCGGGGAATGCCCAGCTGCTCTCTGTAGCACATCTGCATATCCGAACAGTTTTTGCGTCCCCTGGGAGCACCGTTGTATCCTGTGGAAATGATCACGTCATTTTTCACGATGATCGCGCCAAACCTCCTTCTGAGGCAGGTACTTCTTTCAGATACCGTCTGTGCTATATCAAGGTAATAGTTTATCTTGCTTACTCTCTCCATATGTGTCCATCCCCGCAACAAGTGATAACGCCGTAACTTATATTATATTTAATAATAAAACAAAAATCAATATATGTACCGTTTTTCTTCCTCCAAAAAGACAAGAAAAAAGAGATCTGACAAAGCAGATCTCTATGACCCGTGGGGGAATCGAACCCCCGTTTACGCCGTGAGAGGGCGTTGTCTTAGCCGCTTGACCAACGGGCCGTATCACTGAGCGTGTGTATTATAGCACAGCGCTATTTTTCTGTCAAGACAAAAATTGCTCAGCGAAAATGCACAAAAATCCGACCTGGATAATATCAGGTAAACTCAGCTGCCATAGTCTGCACTTCACGGACCCAGTCCACTATCTTCTGGCGTTCCTCAAGGGACAGTTTTGATGAAAACATGCCGCACTTGACGTACAGAGTGTGATCAATAACGACCGTACCGGCCTCTGTCAGTATCCTTTTGACTTCTTTTTCCGCTTCTGAGTTTTCAGGACCGTCGACAAACAGGGAAGTGGTCTTTGCTCTTTTTGGGATAAGCTCGGAACAGAATCTCCTGACTCTGTCTTCAACTTTTGATCCTTTCAGAGATAAACCGATCACCACAAGTTTTTCGTTGTCAGCGGGATATGAAGGCGGAATATCGCTGACCTGGCATCCGAAAGCGTGACCTATGGCATCTGCATAGTTTTGCATCTTCTTGTTGGAAGAAGCAAACATAACTCTCATTTTCATAGCATTACCTCATAAATTTTGTATAATTCATATTTTGTTAACATTCAGGGCAAGACTGCGCCTTGACCCAAAGGGAATCATTTTCCGGTGAAGAACCAGAATAGTCCGAAACTGAATCTACAGGATTGAATCTGTGATCTCATCCGCTTCTAACAGAAAATCCGAAAAAGTCAAATGATCAGCGACTGTATGTATCAGCAGGTTTTGATGATCTGCTGAAATCGTCGCACTGGAATCAAATAGAATGATAACGGTTGAAGATTTGCACGCGCGGAAAAATTCTGTTGGATCCTGCGATCACGGATCCGCGCAGCGTAAATTGCTCAGCAATCTAATTGTATGGTATATAAGCTATTATAAACGCACAGAGCAAAGTATGCAATGGAAATACCGAAAAAATAGCGGATCGGGGGATCCAAAGCGCTGAAGGTCTGTTTTTACCCCCAAAAATGAGCAAAAACCCTCACCTAAATTATACAAAATATGCATTTTGTATAATTATATATTGACCAAACGGATAAGGCTGATACGGGTCCGCAGCACTTCCCTCGTCCGAAGGATCATTTTTCCCGATCTCAGAAACCCGTACCAGCCTTAAAACACGAACATGCAATTTTTGAGATTTACAAGCCAGGCCTTAAAATTCGATCCTGCGTTTTGTATCGATTCTTACAGACATGATGTCATGTCCCGGAACTTTCAGTTTTACCTCTGCCGGTTTATCATTGACAAGTTCGACCCATTCCACTTCCCCGCCGGACCACTTCCCTGAAACAGTGACTCCCCCTCTTGCTCTCAGACCCGTAAATTGTCCGTTAAGATAATCCGGAACCGCGGGTATGATGTTTATGAATCCCTCATGGCTCTGCATCACCATTTCACTGATTCCGGCAGCACCTCCGAAATTTCCGTCGATCTGGAACGGAGGATGCCTGTCAAGAAGATTCGGCAGCGTGGAATTGGTAAACAAAGCTCTCACGTTGCGAATTGCATCTTCCGCTCTGAACAGCCTTGCATAGAGGTTGATTATCCAGGCTCTGGACCATCCGGTTCCTCCTCCACCGTTCGCCAGCCTTGTATCTATGCTCTTTTTTACAGCTTCAAAAAGATCAGGCGTGTCGGTTTTATTTATAAGTTTGGAAGGATACAGTCCGAAAGCATGAGATATATGTCTG
Source organism: Clostridia bacterium (assembly GCA_017454465.1). Classification (GTDB taxonomy): domain Bacteria; phylum Bacillota; class Clostridia; order Oscillospirales; family CAG-272; genus UMGS1696. Next base: position 2,167 of record JAFTCY010000025.1, on the reverse strand, counting down.
TGCTGTGGCTCTGTTTCCCTGTAATCCTTGTACCATTCAAGAAGACGCCCGTCATTTCCTATCTGAAGCGGCACCATCCTGTCACGCATCCTGATCGCTTTTTCTCCGTTTTCAGGACTGATATTCAATATTTTCTCGCATTCTCCATAAAAGCTTAGCAGCCCGTATATTATCTCCACGTCCATAGCAGGAGAAATTGCCAGGGACACACCTCTGCCCTGCTCGTCATAATATCTGTTTTCAGGTGATGAAGAAGGTCCCGTGTGTAGATAACCATCTTTTCCTTCGAACAGATTGTCCATGGCAAAGTCAGCACATGCCTTTATAAAATCATATGCTTTATATCTCAGGAAATCTTTGTCTTCATTATATAGATAATGCTCCCACATATGGTGAGCAAGCCATGCGGCACCCATAGGCCAGAGGCCCCACAATCCGTCAACCACTCCCGCGAAGCCATATATATCACATACATGGTGAAGCACTATTCCCGGGGACTTATAGTTGAGCTCAGCCTCTCTTCTTCCTCCTTCCATTACTTTTGTATTCAGAAAGTCAAACAAGGGTTCAGTACATTCACTGATATTTGCCTCTTCAGCCTGCCAGTAGTTCATCTGCAGGTTTATATTGGTCGTATACTGCCCATACCATGGCACATCAGTCCCGTCTGCCCATATTCCCTGAAGGTTCGCAGGAAGTGATCCCGGCCTGCTGGAACTCACCAGCAGGTATTTCCCGAACTGCCAGTAAAGTGACATCAATCTGAAATCTTCCGATTCATTGTCCCTGACCAGTCTTTTCAGCCTTATCCTTGTCGTCATTTCGTCAAGGGCGGGGTTCTGATCGAAAGCGATCTCTGACCGTTTCATAAGGCCGGAGAAATCGCTGATATGATCTCTTTTCAGTTCCTTATAGTCATAAACAGTGTCAGAATTCAAAAAATCCAGGGCCTTTGATTCGTAGTCTCCGTATCTGTACTCGGTAAATGTCCTGGAATACACCTCGATATATGTTGCTTCATTGATCAAAATACCGGTGTTACTGCATGAAATCGAGCCGTCAGTCCGGAAAATGAAGCAGGACGCGAATCTGTGATTACCGCTCAGTGTAGTACATTCAGCCATTATACCCTTTTCAGTATATCTGATCCTGTCGTACGAGCTTCTGTCATAATGAATGTCCGCATTGAATGACCTGCTTGCTGTATATCTGCAGCAGATAAGATGAGCCGGATATGACGCAAAGTATTCCCTGACGTAATACAGCCCGTCTGACTCGTATTCGATATTCAGAATACCTTTTATAAGGTCGATATCTCTGCGGTATCCTGAATATTCGTCACCTGTTTTAAAATCAATATAAAGCTCTCCTGAATACTCATACGATCTCAGCCTCCGGATCGCTGGCTGTAGGTTCTCCTCAGCCCACTTTTCCGCTTCATATTCTTTACCATCAAGAAACAGGCCGCGAATATAATCAATGCTCTCCCTGAATCCTTTTACTTCCGGTTCGTGCTCTGCGCTGCCGCAAATGCTTTCTTCGTTAAGGCAAAGTCTCTCTATCCCGGGAATACCGTATACCATGGCCCCTTCATATCCGTTGCCTATGGGAGACGCATTGTCCCATCTTTCGGCCGGGTTGTCCAGATGAAGTATGTATTCTCTCATTTATGTCACCTCAGATTCAGTTATCACTTTCTTTTTCGGATTCTATTGGCTTCATTTTTTCAAACTTTGCTGTAAGATTGTGAAGAGGATTTTTCTCCATTGCCTCCTGCATGTGCTCATTTGCTACGTGTGTATAGATCTGTGTAGTATTAAGCTGTTCGTGGCCGAGTATATCCTTCAGGACGCGGATGTCTACCTCTCCAGACTGGTACATCAGGGTCGCGGCTGTATGCCTGAGTTTGTGTGTCGAATAATTCTTATTCTGCAGGCCGGCTTCGCCCAGATACTTCTTGACCATCCATTGCACTGTCTTCACGGAAATCCTCTGTCCCTGCCCTGAGAGGAATAAAGCGGGATCGTTTTTCCTTTTTGTCGGTGTACCAACCCTTACTGAAAGATATGTTTTCAGCGCGCTTTCGCAGGCCTCGTTAAGATATACAAGTCTTTCCTTATTTCCTTTACCAACCACTCTCATCGACCTGAGTTCATTGTCAAGATCG
>JAFTCY010000001.1 GCA_017454465.1 Clostridia bacterium | reverse complement strand
TCTTTCAGCCAGATACGGCGGACGGACCGCACTCATATATGACGATGGAAACGGAGCAAAAAAATCCTGCTCTTTCACAGAACTGTACGAAACTGTAAGAAGCAGATCGGAAGAACTGTCAAAAGAAAGCTTCAGATCCTACGGTATCCTCTGCGACGGAAGCTTCGGATGCGTTACCGAGATCTTCTCCTCCGTGCTCTGCGGAAGGCGGACCGTGCTTCTGAACGAAAACTATTCCGAAGAACTGCTGGCCGAACAGGTGAAGGAGGCCGAGGTGGACTCCCTTTACGGAGACGGTGAGCTCCGGGATGCTCTTCTTCCCTGCCTCGCCAAGGATGCCGAGGGCGGGGACGGAAAGATACTTTTCTTCACGTCCGGAACCACCAGCCGTGCGAAAGCCGTGGTCCTTTCAGACAGATCGCTGATGAGCAGCGCGTACAACGGAAGCGCTCTTCTTCCTCTCCGGGAGGATGACACGCTGCTTTGCGTGCTCCCTCTGGACCATGTTTTCGGTTTCGTGTGCGGCCTGCTGTGGGGACTTTCCTGCGGCGCGTCGGTGGCCCTGGGCAGAGGCGCGAGACATTACGGCGATGACTTCCTGTATTTCAGACCCACCGCTGTATCCCTTGTCCCCGCACTTCTGGGATTCCTTCTCAGATACAAAGCCCTCAACCCGGAGCTCGGGCTCATACTGATCGGAGCCGGCGGATGCCCGGATAATATACTTAAAGCCGCGAAGGCAGCCGTCCGCCGCGTGTCTTTCGGATACGGTCTTACGGAAACGAGCTCAGGGGTCGCGCTGTCTCTGGGAGATGACCCCTACGCTATGACAATATGCCCTGATGACACCATAAGCATTGCGGATGACGGGGAGATCCTAATATCGGCTCCCACCTGCATGATGGAGGGATACTGGAGAAGACAGGCGGACACTGAAGAAGCCGTAAGGGACGGGATACTGCACACCGGTGATCTCGGCTGTATCGACAGCTCGGGCCTTCTGCACCTTACGGGCAGGAAAAAGGAGATGCTGGTACTTTCGGACGGGACCAAGCTGTATCTCCCGGAGTATGAAGCTGCGCTTTCCGCCGTCCTCAGCGGCGCCGCGTGCTGCGTAACTCTTGAAGACGGTGTCCCCGCTCTTATAATCGAAGGTCCGGAAAAAGATGCCGGGACGGTATGGAACAGCATAAGACCGGTCCTTGACCAGAGGCCCAGAGGCCAGCAGATCGCGAAGATAATGTTCTCAGGGGTACCGTTCCCCAGGACAGCAAGCGGAAAAATTATGAGATGGGCGGTAAAGCCCAGCAGATCGGAGGATAGAAAATGACAAAAAGGCAGGAGATCATCGAAAAGGCAAGGGAGATCACGGTCGAATCGCTTCCCGAGCTTGAAGGAATGGAATTCAATGAGGACACTGTCATCAACACCGACACGGGCATCGACTCGATGGGCTTTACCCTGATAATCTGCAGGCTTGAGGCCGCTTTCAACGTTAAGATCCCCAACAGGCAGTGGCAGAAGCTGTCCACATTCGGCGACGTGGTGGACGCAATCGAAAAGAGGCTTCCCAAAGAATGAGCGTATACTCAAGGGATTACAGGATACTCAGCTCGGATACCGACGCGCTGAGGCGCCTCCGCATTTCCAGACTTTTCACTCTGCTTCAGGAGGCTTCCATACAGCATACGACCGAGCTTGGGATGGGCAGGGACAAGACTCTGGATAGAGGTCTTCTCTGGATCGTGACCCAGCAGCAGGCGAAGATCACGCAGATGCCTGTGTACGACGAGGAAGTGCGAATAGTCTCATGGCCCGGACGGACCATGCACCTTTTCTTCCCGCGGTACTACCGTATCGAGGATATGAACGGCGGGACTCTTATCGAGTCCAGCGCCCTCTGGGCCCTCATGGACAGCAATACCCGCAAAGTCGTGTTCCCTGAAAAACACGGAATCGAGATAGAGGGAACGGAAACAGGCAGAGAAATACCGCTTCCGGCAGTCCCCCGGGCGCCGAAAACGGATATATGCACCGTATTCAATGTACCTTACAGCTACATCGACCTGAACGGCCATATGAACAACACAAGATATTTTGACCTTTGCGAGGATATACTTCCTCCCGGAACGCGGAGCCGTGATCTTGAGGTAATACAGACGGAATACTCAAAGGAAGCTCCGGAAGGTACCGCAGTATCCCTCAGGGCGGAAACTGACGGATCGACCTGTTTCATTTCAGGTGAAACGGAAGGCAAAAAGGTATTCAGGGTCGCTCTGACGTACAGATAACGGAAAAAATGAAAAACTGCTTTGAGGCATCCCCTTTGAGATGCGGCAAAGCAGTCTTTTTTTTGTTATAAGGCGGTTTTAGTCACGTGCCATCGGTCCAACAAGGTATGGAAGCACGGCGGGCAGATCCTCCGCCCTGTCCAGTACTTCAACAAGCCGTGAGCAAGATTCCAAGGCGCGTTGTATTCTTGGCAACTATAGGTATCTTCAAATTCCTCTTTGACCTGTTTGATAATTCCCTGCTCCTCATCTCTCTTTTCGCAATACAAATCAGGCAACATTTGTTGTATAATGTATGTGACAATCATAGAAAGGACTTCACCGGTTATGACAGAAACAAAGGACAACAATTTTGATAGCCTGCTAGTAAATATGGTCTATTTCCCTGAATTTGATCCCGATAGCAAGTCACATTTTTTTGAACTTGTTGGGACACACAGTTCTGTTGCAGATAGACTGAAAAAAGCAATTGGACATGGAGATGCGGAAGCTGCCGCAAAGGTATCCGATTTTGTAGAGGAATATAG
>JAFTCY010000024.1 GCA_017454465.1 Clostridia bacterium | reverse complement strand
TGGCGTTCTTTTTTACTCAGCACGGTAAAAAATCAACATAAATCAGGCAAATAATTCATTCAGATCGTTTTTTCGAGTATAACAACAAGGCCCTGCGAAAAATCAGGGATCGAACACTTCAGAAAAATCTGCTTGGTTTTTTAGTTTTTAAGCCGCAGAAGACAATCGCAGCCTCGCCTTGCCGCTTTTGTCCGTGCCTTTATAGCGTTTGAGCGTATTTGCCCCGTCCTAGTCCATAGCAACGACGATGTCGTTCTTTTTGTGATCCACGGTGTTTTCCACGACGACGTAGTCGCCTTCGGCAATACCGGCATCCTCCATCGAGTCACCACGGGCGGTGAGTATATACATCGCACTTTTTCCGAAGATAGCCGCCGGAAGTTTCACGTACTCAAGTATTTCTGCTTCCTCCAGCTGCGGATCGCCGCATTTGACCGAACCGACGACAGGTGCAACATTGCCTTCGGCTATATCCTTCCCGCTACCGGGCAGATTCGGGACTTTCACCCGTTAGAAACGTGCGCCGCCGGGCGCACCATAAAACAGCCGCAGCCTATGACGGACTGCGGCGGTTTCTTAGGTATCAAAAGCAGGTGTTAAAAGCTTCTGACTGTTCCGGGATCAAAGCCTTCCGTATCTGCTTCGGTGACGCTTATTCCCTTTTCCAGGCAGAAAGCAGCGGCTTTGCCGGCTGCCTCGCCGACTGTCATACATGTTCCCTGAACCCTGATCGATGCAAAAGCAGTGGGGTCAACGGAAATGCATCTTCCGGCGGCAATTAGGTTTGGGAAGCCGTCGGCGACGAGCGACCCGAAAGGAATATATCCGGGATGGTCCAGCCATATCACTGTCTGTCCAGCTCCAGACGGAGCGTGAATATCCACCGGATGCGAGCAGGCTGCGACCGGACAGAGCGGTATCTGCCCTGACAGGAAATCATCACCGGTGAGAGTATACCTGCCCCTGATCCGTCTGCTTTCCCGGATACCTGCGTTGATCGCTGAGGCAACAATGGAACACTCCGAGAATTCCCTGAAATTGGCCTTAAGCTTTCCGACGAGCATCAACATATCCTCGCGGAGCTTTTTCTCTGCGGCAGCATAGGCCCGGCGGTCTGTGGCGTCGCAATCGGTCCGGGTTATGTTTACTACAATCGTTCCGGCGGATACGGCTGTGTTGAACCATGGCCCGCAAAAATCCCCGACTTCCGGATCCGCAAGGAGCACTTCTCTAATAGTGACATTTCTCGAACGCGGGCCGTGCTTCCCGTCATGGTGGATCGAATTCTTCAGAAGTTCTGTTGACGTATCAACTCCCGCAAGCGCGAAGCAAAGCGACATAGGCTGTCTTGCGGGGTCGTCAGGCTGCATAGGGACATTCGCCATCGCGCAGACATCACCGTCACCGGTGGCGTCGATGAAGATCTTACCTTCAAAAGCTTCGTGTCCGCTCTTTCCGGCGACTGTAACGTGGGATAATCTACGTCCATCCGGAACGTCATCTGCGACTACTCCGTCGATATAAACATTGGACGCAAACGTGACTCCGGCCTCGTCAAGCATCCTGGTCGCAATTATCCGGTAATACTCCGGATCGAATGATACGTTTCCCCTGGGCATCTCGAAGATCGCCGCGCCGGCGGCTTCCATACGTTTCGCGAACTCGTAGGCAATATCTCCGGCAACTCTGTTTCCGTTGTAATAAAAACCGCTTATGGGTAACACATATCCTGAAACAGCCGTCCCGCCGGGAAAGCCGTAGCGATCGGCGAGAACGACAGAAAGCCCCTGCCTTGCAGCTGCTATCGCGGCGACCCAGCCTGCCGGACCGGCGCCGCAAATGACTACGTCTGCACTCTCGGTCACCTGTATCCGGCGGCTGACATCTATTTCCTTCACTTCGCTTCGCAGTTACGATGCGGCTTTGCTTGTTCCGTAGTTAGCGTTTACATCCTCGACGCTCTTCTTGAGCGTTTCTTCGCTGGCTTCAAAGGAGGTCGAGAACGCTGTCTTGGTGTCACCGGTTATGTTTTTGCGAAAGATAGAATAAGTCAGGCTTGAGAACTGAGGTCCGTTGATCTTTCCGAAGTCGAAGTTTGCGGAGCTTCTGATGATCTCGTAGGAATTCGCGGCATTCGGTTCTTCGGAGATCTTGGCTTTCATCGTGACCTCGAACACCATCGGAGTTATGTTCCTGTATCCTTCGGAAGCAAGGCACTCCATCGTTGCCGCGGCAGCTTCGGGATTCTTGGAAGACGATGTGATCGCATACATCGTGAAGGCGTTCCCGACACAGGAGCTGTAGTTTTCCTGATCAGGGTTGTACTTGGGCATCGGGGCGATACCGTAGGAGAATGTCACCGAAGGGAGGTACTTACCGTAGTTGAGCGTAATGACCGAGAACAGCGTTGACTCAGCGGTAAACAGAGCGATCTTCGAGTCGGCCAGTATGCATACGTTGCTGTGCAGGAAATCCCAGAGCTCATCGCAGACGTCGACTGTTCTCTCGGAATTGAACAGCTCGGAGATCTTTATGGTTCCGTCCTCATTATGGTCTGTCGTGCGCAGTCCGGCGGCAGCGAAGAAAGCATCAGTATACGTCTTGGACGGGAAGGAACAGCCGTATACCGGATTCGTCGCGTTCGGGTCGGTGTTGATCGCTCCGGACAGTTCGAAATACTTCTCAAATGTCCAGTTATTGTTCTTGATAAGCGAATAGACATCTTCAAGCTTATAGGAATTCATAATATCCTTGTTGAAGAATATACCATAGAGATTGTTTATGAGGCTGTGAGTGATATCGCCCGATGCGTAGTAGAGCTTCCCGCGGATTGTCGCTTCTTCGATCAGACTGTCAGGCCACCACGGTTTTGCAAAGTCTATGATCGGATATTCGAGCAGGTCTCTGCAAAGCCCGTTGTAGGCGCAAAGCGTCGTGCTCATAGAATAGGAAGCGTAGATATCGTAGAAGTCGCCCCCGGCAGCCGCTGTAGTCGCGGCAGTAAGATAGTTTTCACGGTTTGAGCTGTTTCCGGGCGTTCCTACCTCTTCCAGGGTTATCTTCAGCCGGTCCTCAACTCTGTTGTTTCTGCGATAGACCGAATTCTTGACGATGTCTTCCTGTTCTTCGGTAATTCCGAATTCGGGGGTGGAATCGTCGCTCCAGATCAGCTCGCGGATTACTGTCCCCTCGTATTTCAGATCTTCGGGGATAAGATCCTTCAGGTAGCCGTCAGCGTCATAAAGATATGACGTGTCTTCCGTAGTCACTACGTCTTCTGCTGTGGTCCCTTCGTTCGTTGTGCCAGCGCCCTGATTATCGTTGTCAGAACAGGAGCAGAACAGCGAAACCGTTAGCATTGCCGCGAGAATGAATGCAACAACGCCTTTTACTGTTGAGTGTTTCATTGCAAACCTCCGTTTTCTCCGCCGCTGCCCGCGGCAGGATCAATCATTTTTGTTATTTGATGATTAATACATCAGTTGCTTAGTTTGATATCCGCTATGACCGGCCTGTGGTCTGAGATCTCTGATACGCTGTTTCCGGTGATAATGAAGGAGCACAGACACGACGTATCGGGGGTTCCGAAAACGTAATCAATGACGTTGCCGCCCGAGACAGGCTTTGCACCGAATCCGGGAATGCTTCCGTAATCGTTCAGTGTCTTTGCGGCGTCGAATTTGCTGCACCACATTCCGGAGTCCGCACGGAACGTTGTGATCTCGGTGCTGGTCTGCATGCTGTTAAAGTCACCTGTGGCAAATACAGGACACTTGTATTTTTCCTGCAAGTTCTTGACAAAGGCGGTGAGCTCGTTCACCTGCACCTTCCTGTTGGCGTCGTTCACCGCCGGGTCCTTGTGTATATCCAGATGCGTCGATATGACCGCGATCAGCTTCCCGCTCTCCCTGCTCCGGAAAACGCCCCAGCCCATGTTTCTTCCGTACAGGCTGTTCCCCTGCGAGTAGGGCACGACGCCGTTGTCAACAAGGTCATATCTCGTCGTATCGTACAGAATGACGGAATAATTCTCGCCTTTGTCGGGCCTGGTCGCGTTGATCAGCCGGTAATTGCCCCCGTAGATGTCGAGATATTTTTTCCAGTTTGCACAGGCCTCCTGAACGCCTGCGATATCCGGACGGTATGCTTCAAGAAGAATTCCCAGCAGTTCAGCACGCGACGCGGTATAGTCGACTATACCGTAGCGTTCAGAAAGAATGTTGAAACTCATTATTCTGATGTCCGCGCCGTCGGCGAGTTTCTCTGCCGAATGATCAGCCCAGACTTCAGACAGATGGAAACCGGTACCGATGTCCGGCACTGTTGAACGGTTTTTCAGTTCTGAGAAAAAAGCCTCTGCGGCGAGCTCTGACGAATGGAGCCCGGCGACCGCGAAAACAAGGCTGTTTCCGCTTAGATATACTGAATACTTGCCATTTGTGCACTCGGCGTCAAGCCTTGACGTGGGTCCGACGAGAATTTCCCTGTCGGCAGCGGCCTCGGTGTCTTTGACAACGTTCGGCCTAAAACCGGTATTGATCCCGAAGCGCTTCGCAAGCTTATCGGCCGCCTCCGAATAAGACGCGTCGATAGAAGACGCTACTATGGTATATTTCTCTATCGGTTCACCGGCTATTGTCAGTCCGGACAGCGGATACTCCTCGCGTATGAGTTCCGGATCAAACGATATCGAGACCGATCCGTCATCGTTTTTTTCCGAAAGCGGCAGGATCGAATACATAAAAGTGTTTGCGGCTTTGGTCAGCGCATCCGACGTGTTTCCGAGGATGAAGATCTTCCTGCCATTCGGGATAACAGCGTAATCGCTGTATTTCATTTCTTTCAGATACTGTTCCGACTGCGCGTACGACGAATTACCGACGATGATCTCGTAGGTGTCGTCGCGGTGCATGCCGGTCGGAGTATAATCTGTTTTTAGTTCTGTTTTGAGACCAGTAAGAGTCTGTATCTTTTTTCTTACCGAATCGGCGATGGCCGCAGTTGATTCATCCGCATAGATCGAGTGTATTACCGTGCAACACGCTTCTCCGCCTTTGGCGAGAATGAACGGCTCTGCTGCTGAATCCACGGTTTCGGAGTCAGCCACTGATCCGCCGGAAGAGGCATCAGGGACATCGATGCTACCGTTGCAGGAGCAGAACACAGTCAGTGCAAAAGAAAGCAGAAGCAGCAAAACCATGTTCCGCGTGTGGCGTTTTCTGAATGTTTTAATTGTCATTATTACCCCTTGTTGCATCTGGACAGGATTAAGTAAGAACTGAGGACTGCACATTCAGACTCTTATATTAAAACACTTGTTTTATACGCTTTAATTATAACCTTTTACCGATTGACAGTCAAGGATTGAACGCAAAAACGGTCAGCTTTAGAAGGATTTCAGTCAACTTTATTCTTCCTGGAGCCATAATTATTTAGTAATTCGGTTCTCATTTTTCGTTTTGAAGCCAATGTTGACCGTTTTTTCAGAAAAAGCTGACCGTTTTATGCACAATTTATTGACTGATATATGTTGGACTGATATAATATTGTCAGAAATACTCTATGGAGTTTATAAGTAATGAAGTACTACTCGAACTACCGCTTTCCCGAAGGAAGCCGTGCTTTCGTAGACGTGACGAAGCCGCCTTACTGCGTCGACAACACGGGACACACCGACTGCACACGTACTCTTGTCAGGATTATTGACGATCTTCGACAAAGCACGATCGACGGTCTTCGATATACTGCGGATCTGCTTGAGAATCACACGCCCGAACCGACCAAATGGTACGCCTCAGGAGTACGCAAGACAAAAGGAGTCATCCAGCTGACCTATCCGATCGATCTCGTTCAGGTCCCTACGATCTATTTCCCGGCGGGCACATATCTCGTTTCCGACACTCTGACTTATACCGTAAAGTGTATGCGCAACCGTTGCTACCGGCTGAACATCAACGGTACTGAAATCAACTGGTGCATCCGCATTATGGGCGAGGACAGAGGAAGGACGGTCATCAAACTGCAGGACAACTGCCCGGGATTCGGCCCCGGCGGCGAACGGGCGGTCATCTGCTATATGAACGCAGAATGGTCGAATATGGCCATGAGCAACTATCTTGAAAACATCACGATAGATACAGGGGCAGGCAATCCGGCCGCCATCGGAGTGATATTTGACGCAAACAACTCCGGCTCTATCCGCCACGTCACGATCAGATCGTCCGATCCCGATCACTGCGGATTTGCGGGCGTGCACGTAAAACACGATTTCGTGTCTGCGTGCAATGTACGCGATCTTGAGGTCGACGGATTTGAATACGGGCTGAAGATAGAACCGGTGAGAAATTTCGCTTCGCTCGAGGATATCCGGCTCGTCAATCAGCAAAGAGCCGGGATATGCGTGCGTGACACGCCTGTCTCGATCAGGCAGCTGAAATTCACCGGTGACCGTCCGGGGCTCTATATCAACGGGGTGGCGGCAAACGTCGTGCTGACGGCGTCGGAATTCACGTCGACCGGAGATCTGTATGAGGCGATCAGGATCGTGCGCGGCTGTGCAATGATATCCGACGTCACAACAAAAGGCTTTCCGCTGGCGGTATGCAGATTCTGGGGCCAGCAGAAGATCCCCGACGGATACATTTCATCATATACAACGCACGAGGCCCGTACTTTGTTCGACGGCGAGGCGCGCACTCTCGGACTTGCGGTCCCTCCTCTTCCGGATGTGGACAACGGTTCGAATGAGACCGGATGCTGCGTGAACGATTTCGGCGCCGCGGGAGACGGAGACCATGATGACACTGCGGCGATCGCCGCCGCATTCTCTTCCGGGGCGGAATACGTCTGGTTCCAGCCGGGGCTGTATCGAATCACCTCGACGATAGAAATTCCGGCGACAGTCAAACATATAAACTTCAGCTTCTGCGATATAAGTTCGGGCGGCGATGTGACCGAGACAAAAGGATCCAGCGTTTTCAGGATCTCCGGCGACAGCGAAAAGCTGCTGTTCATCGAGCGACTCTTCACCTTCGAGAAGTGTTTCGGTCTCTTCTGCATGTTCTCGCATGAATGCGTTCGCCCGCTGTATTTAAGAGATATACACACGCAATCCTGCGCCTGTTACAGAAACACCGTCCCGGGGTCCGTCGTTTATCTTGAGAACGTTGCCTGTACGATCGGCAATCACAACAGTCCGGAACACAGAGCCATACCATGCTTTGACTTTAAAGGACAGACTGTATGGGGACACGCGATAAATCCCGAGCGGTCACGGTACGAGACGGTAAACGACGGTGGAGTTATGTGGATCCACGGATTCAAGGCGGAGCAAAACGGGACCATAGCTCTAACCGTAAACGGAGGGAAGACAGAGATCCTCGGAGGAATGTGCACCCACGGCGGCAACGACGGAATACCCTGCATCGAGAACGTTGATTCCTCCGTGTCAGCTGTCTTCTCTACCGGAGGGTGCGGCAATCAGGTCTATTCGGTCATAGCATCCGAAACAAGAAACGGGAAAACGCGAATTCTCGAAAGTAAAGGACTTCCGGAGCGTGAAGCGGGATTCTTTCACAACGTTCCGCTTTATTCCGGCATTAAGGAGAAATAATACAAAATGTCGGAGAAATATTTTGATGTCGGACCGTCAGAGGACGGATGGGAGTCTGCATTCGAAGGCTGGCTGGTAAACAAGTCGTTCTACGGGGAGTCCGAGAGCGCCGAGACCGAATTCATATGTCCTGGAGCAGGCTTTAAGGCAAGCATCGGCGCTAATATGAGTTTTGCCGGCGGTTACATTTGCCGGGTGATTCCTAAACAGGGCAAGCATCTGATCCTGATCCTTCGCAGATCACTGAAGACCGTGTGCGTCGAGTGGGCGGAGCTTGAGGCGGCGGGATTCAAATTCGCCGCAGGGCAGCGGTTTCGGCTTGCTATCGTATGCGGTCGTGACTCGGTGGATGCCTATTTCAACGGGACCAGAATGCTGTCGTACCAGCGGAAAAGAGAAGACGAGTCGTTTTGGATAGGAGATTGCGGGTTTATTGCTCCCAAGGGATCTATGCAGCTGGCAAAAGACAGTTTTACGGTAAAAGGAAAACGGATTGAGCGACCAAACGAAGACGAAAACAAAGAAATCCCGGCGCCTTACGGCTACCGGTTTGATCCCTCTTCTCTTCCCGACGGAGCTATGCCTGCTGAATGGACCGATACTGAAAGCAAAAACACCTTCGTCATCAGCGCCGGAAAAGCGGTTCCGTCGACCCCCGGTTATTGCGAGAGTCTGATATTCCAGTACGACAACGATCCCTGCCTCCGGGCCAGGATCTACTGCGACGGAAAGAATTCTGACGGCCTGTTCGGCTTTATACTGAGAAAAGCTCCTGCGACGGCATATCTCAAGGTCGGGTACAGATGTTCCGACGGCGTCTGGTTAGTCGAGGATACTCCTGCAAAATATGACTGCAAGTCGGCGATCATTACCGGGAGGCCTTTTGCGATGAGACCGGGGACGGAGTACGACATCTGCATCCGTGTCTCCGGAAAAAAGCTTACGGTGGACGTCGACGGAGAAAGAGTGCTTGAGAGCGGCGAGATAAGGCATACAGGTTTCGGGAAAACCGGAATTTTCGCCGAGGGCGCCGTGTTTTCGCTCTCATATCTGGAAGCGGACTTTTCGTCTGGGACTGCTCCGGCGGAGAACGCGTTTATGAGGTGCGCCGATCCGGACACCTTCCAGGGATCTATGGAGATCGAACTTCCCGGCGGCGACGAGATCATCGGTATATCCAAGCAGGGCCTTTACCGGTCGGTCAACGGTGGCCGGTCTTTTGAGGCGGCTCCGGAGGAGTATTCCTTCCTTCATCCGCACGGGTTTTATCAGAGTGTGGCAAAACTGCACGACGGAACCTTCATGCAGATAGTTCTTTCTGAAGGCTCGGCGGTATACACGTCGCCCGATCTTAAAAGCTGGACACGCATAGGGAGAGTGGCACCCGATGAATGGCTGGATGAGATTGGCTCTCATGTCATTATGACGCACGTCGGATCGCTAAGCGAAATAAGACTGCCTGACGGGAAATACCGCTTGTTCTTCCCCATGAACAAAAACACGAGCAGACACGACACCCCTTCGCTTTCCGCCCGCGGCCATGACACGATCTGTTCTTTCAGCGATGACGGCGGGAGGACCTGGAATCAGTCGGCTCCGGTGTCTGAGTCACTGGCAAAATATGTTCTTCGAGAACTACCGGATTGGGCAGAGTCAAAGGTCGTGCTCTGCTCCGACGGAACGATGCGACTTTACTGCAGCCGCAACAACAGCAGATTCTTCTCATTCCTCGAGTCGAAGGACTTCGGCGAGACGTGGGGATCGGTCCAGGTGATTCCTTATATGCAGTGCGGGCTTTCATCTTTCAGCACTATAGAAGATCCCGGCGAGCCCGGAACATGGTATACCGTCTGGGTCAATTCTCTGCCTACGTTCCGGGGCGGAACGTTCCCGAGGACCAGACTATGCCTTGCAAGATCACACGACGGAAAAAACTGGGAGTTTCTCGCCGACGTTGAACGCTTCGGGACGCGTTACGCTGACGACGCGGAGCCGGATTCAAAACCGCTGTTTCAACTTGTCGACCCATGCATCAACGTCGATGATAAACGAGTATACGTTTCATGGGGCGAATCCGCCCGCGGATCCGGACTCCCGTCAACTCAGAAAAGAGTATTGAGCGATCCGTCGACGCTGAGGGGATATCACAACGAACTGCGGCCGATCTTCGTCTCGCTTGACAAGAAAAAGCTCAGACCGCAGCCGTGGTCAGCGGCAACCGTCGCAGACACAAGACTGATCCCGACAGCAGGGGTCGGAGAAAAATGGTAAATAGCGGAAGGTAGTGACATAAGTGACCGATATTATTCAGCTTAAAGCCGCTGATGTGGCGGTATGCGGGGGAGGCCCCGCCGGTATCGGCGCCGCGATAGCTGCGGCAAGAGCCGGACTTAAGACCGTCCTTATCGAAGCGACCGGATGCCTCGGCGGCACTTCCACCTCGGGCGGCCTTCCGATGTTTCTCGGCGCGACGACAGGATCTGTTCCCTTCCCGAAGATGGTAGAGCTCGGACTGAAATACTCCGAACTGCCGCACCCGAGGAAGGCTGTCGGCGGAATCTTCGACCTGATAGTCGACAGGATAGTGGCAGCCGGGGGCAGCACCGGGATCTGCCGCGTTCCACAGACAGACAAATACCCCGGTCTTGACAGAATGGGCTGTCACGACGACTTCATTTTCGATATCGAAACCGGAAAAAGAGTCTTCGACAGCCTGATGGAAGAATTCGGTGTAACGCTCCGTTATTACGCCAGAGTGATCGACGTAAAAACGACATGCGGACGGATCGACGGCATATACTTTTCAGACAAGAGCGGGATAAGTTATCTTCCGGTATCCGCGGTGATAGACTGCACCGGGGACGCCGACTGTGTTAGGCATGCGGGACTCTCCACAGTCAAGGGCGATCCCGAGACCGGAGCGATGGCGATCGCGGGACTTGTCGCACATGTAGAGAACGTCGATTCCGCCGCTGTAGAAAAGTATCTTAACGAAGGCGGAGATCCGTGGTTCAAACCGTTTTGCGCAAAAGCCAGAGCTGACTACCCCGGGCTGAACCTGCCTTCCCGCCTGATAATGTTCCCGATGCCGCAGCCTGGCGTGTTTATGATAAACGGCGGTC
Organism: Clostridia bacterium; assembly: GCA_017454465.1. Classification (GTDB taxonomy): domain Bacteria; phylum Bacillota; class Clostridia; order Oscillospirales; family CAG-272; genus UMGS1696. Next base: position 10,116 of record JAFTCY010000024.1, on the reverse strand, counting down.
TCAGCTGGGGAGGATATGACGGGACCAGCGGAAAGGATCTGACCGCTCTTACGATTCGCGGACGCATCGAAGCCGACCGGATTACGAAAGTCCTTCTTAGGCGGTATCTCCCCGGATTTGAAAACGCGACGCTCAGATCGACCGCGGCTTATCCCGGCATCCGGGAAACACACAGAATCGTATCTGAAGGGCCTCTCACAGAAAAAGATCTGCTCGAAGGGCAGGAGCCGGACGGGATCGTCGCACTCGGCGGAAGACATTTTGATCTGCAGCGCTTTGTCGGGGCAGGCTCTCAGGTGTTCGCGGAAAAGGGCATGAAGGTCAGGGGGGGCGTTGCCGGAATACCTTACAGCGCGATGATCCCAGCCGGATCGCAAAACATCATAGCGGCCGGCCGTTGCATAGACGCCGAAGGACAGGCTCTCGGCCCTGCGCGAGTCATGTCGACCTGTATGGCGACGGGCGAGGCAGCGGGAACCGCCGCTGCACTGGCCGTCAGGGAGAAAAAACGCTTTATTGATGTAAGCGTTACTGAACTTCGCAAAATACTGCGCCTGGGCGGCGCGGAAGTGGATATCTGAAAAATGAAACTTGTAACTTTTACTTACAACGGAAAAGAAGACTGGGGATTCGTGCTGACTAACCCCGCCGACGACAGACAGTGGGTCTACAGCCCTGCGCTCGTTGACCGTGAACTTCGCCGCAGTGCCACGATGACGAACGGCTATTCGGTCTCTATGCCGAAGTTTATGGAAAACTCCGTCTGGCCAAATACGCTGTGCGGATTTCTCGAGACCGAAGAAAAAGGAATGGAGATCCTCCGCAGGCTCGAACGGTTTCTTCAGAGATTTCTCGGGCAGAGTGATGAAGGCAGAATGACCTTCTGCGGCCATCCGCTTGACGATGTGAAGCTTTGCGCACCGATACCGATGCCCCGGCTCATGTGGGGACTGGTACAGAACTGCCCAACGTTTATCCGGTCAAATCCGGCAAGGACGGGGACCAATCTATTCCCGCAGGGGCATCAGAGACCCATGGGTTCCGTTGTCGGGCACGGAGAGACATTCGTTCATCCGGCAGGGGCCGGTCCTCTGGCTTTCAATGTCGAACTCGGCGTTGTCATAGGCAAAAAAGGAAGATATATCCCGGTAAACGAGGCTATGAACTATGTCGCCGGTTTCACTTGCGTTACAGACTCGTCCACAAGAGGATACACCGAGGCGATGGATCTGGGGACAAAGGACGTCTACGAGGCGTCGGCAGCAAACGACTGGTACGTCGGAGCTACAATGTCCTGGGGCGGGAAAATGACCGACGCGCACTGCGCGATGGGACCGTGGATTGTCACTCCCGACGAGATCGGGAACGTGTACGATCTTCTCGTTTATACCAGAATGAGCGGTCATCTGCGCGACAGGGCTCACACTTCTGCCCTTCTCCTTGGCGTCGAGCGTGTCATCCAGTGGTACTCGTCTTTTGCCACTCTGTATCCGGGAGACGTCATTCATCTCGGAACGATGGGAACAGACGGTCTGCAGATACCGGAAGAATTCACGTTCAACGGCACTGACTGCACGATCGATTCCGAGATTGAGGGCGTCGGGTATCTCAGCACTCCTGTACTTGATCTCGGCAAGGGAGACTGGAGGTCTCCAGACGACGAATCTGTGACAGTACACGAATCGCCAGCAGTAAGAAAGATCATCAAGTCAGGAAAAGGCGAGATCACCTCCTCAGATGAGTGGGATAAAGATAAAGCCAGACAGTTTTATACTCTCTTTAAGAACTACTACAAAGTCAAAGAGGACGAAAACATACGCGTCCTGAAGACCCCGCGCTTTCTATGCGCTCCGAACTCGGCCATCGGGAACAGCGGGACTGAAGTTGAACTCCCGCCGAGGTGCAATGATCTTGAAATATCCATAGAACTTGCAGCTGTTGTCAAAAAGGTCTCGAAGCACGTCGGCAAAAATGAAGCCGATGATTTTGTCCTTGGATATATCCCTATGATTTCCCTTACGGACAGCTCATTCGACGACATCATCACCGAACCGACCACACTTCAGGAAAGAGGAATGCCGCTTGTATACGGCCGCTGGGCAGACGGATTCAATGTTATAAACCCCACCCCGGTCTCAATGAACGAGGCTAACGTGCGCGGAAGGAAGATGACACTCACGGCAAACGGAAAGACGGTTGCCGGGAGTACCGATGAGTATGTCTGTCTCTCATCTGACGCTTTCAGCTTTATGTCGCTCTACATTACGCTTCTTCCGGGAGATGTCGTTACGTTTGGACATATCTCTGAGCGGATACGTATTTCGTCCAGCGAGATTACCGACGGAATGAAGATAGTCGGTGAGATCGAGGGACTCGGGACGGTAAACTTCACTATCAAGCACTCGACTGCGGGCGACAATTCCGGGGCGGTCAACGTTCTGAAACTGTAAGGAGATGATATGCTAAGGTATCTCGAAATAAAAAACCAGCTTCTCGAAATAACCGACAAAATGCAGCCGGGCGAGAAGCTGATGAACCGGAACACTCTCTGCAAAATGCTCGATACGACCAGAACTACGCTGGACAAAGCCATCCGCGAACTCGTCGATCAAGGGGTCCTCGTTTCGAGAAAAGGGAGCGGCACCTTCCTTTCGGGAGGTCTTATCACGCCCCAGAAAGGAATAAAAAACTGGTGCGTCATTGTTCCGAACTTTGAGATCATCTACGCCAGACTTGTCAGCGGAATCGAAAGCGTAGCAAGGCAACATGATGTCAATGTGATCCTCTGCTGCTCTGACGACAACTTCTCGCGGCAGGAGCATCTGATCCACCGTCTTATTGCTTCAGGCGCCGACGGGTTCATCATTGTCCCGGTCATAACCGACTCTCCTCAGGATAACCTGAAACTGTACAGTCAGCTGGTAAATATGACGATTCCTTTTGTATTCTGCAATCGCGGAATAGAAGGGATAAACGTCCCGGTAGTGTCTTCTAACGATTTCTACGGCAGTTATATCGCGACTAAGCTGCTTATTGACCGTGGATACCGCAGGATCGGGTTTGTCGCCCCTAGAAAATACGTCACCAGCATACAGCGCTGTCACGGGTATATGTCGGCCCTCCAGGAGGCAGGGATCCAGATCGACCGACGACTCATTTTCTTTCCCCCGACGGCAACTGCCGGAGATTACATTGAGCCCGTAAAGAGAATGATAGAGAAGGAAAAAGCAGACGGTTTCTACTGCTTTAATTACGCTGTCGGGGTCGACGTTGCCGATACCGTTGAAAAATGCGGCAAGAGGGTTTCGGATGATATAGGTATAATCGCGTACAGCAACGGCGGCCCGAGCGATATAGGCAGAGCCTCGCTTTCCACTGTCGGGGCCAAGGCAAGTGAGATCGGCGCCAAAGCGGCTCAGGTGCTTGGTCGAATAATATCAGGAGACGAACCGAAATCCGCTTTCGACGGTTATCTGTTCATGCCTGAGATCACCGAAAGACAGAGCTGCAAGGGGAAAACCATCAATAAATAAGCCGGCGTGTCTGTTTTCCGAAAAAGCGATGCCTTTTTGCTCCTCTTTCCGGTTTTATTATGCGGCATCGATCACTTTTTTGCATCTATGAGGCAGACGGCTCTTAGAAAAACTACTAACAGTTATTAACGACATAAAGCAGGGCGAAAAATGAGCCCTGCTTTCTATATTGTTGCACTATTGAAACATCTGATTCGCGTTCTCTCTTGAAATGATTGTTGTTTCCCTTACAAATTGGGTGTCATAACCTACGCAGCTCGTCGAAGAGGATTAATTAACGGTTAGTAATTAACAGACCACCTACGCCCTTCTTCTGCCTCCTCTTCTTCTCTTCGCCGCAGTTCCTCTTCTTCTCTTCGCCGCAGTTCCTCTTCTTCTCTTCGCCGCAGTTCCTCTTCTTCTCTTCTACGCTGCTCCTCCTCATCGCGGCGCTTTTGTTCTTCTTCCTCTTCGTCGCGCTTGTATTCACTGTCGTCCCAGTTAAAAACATATTCACCGCTGTCCCAACTGTAACCGTCACGGTCGATATACTCATAATCTCCGGTATCGTAATTAAAACAGCGTTTAGGCATTTTGATTCACTCCTCCCAGCGTAACGATCTGATCGTAAAGGTCATTCAGTTGAATGATTAATTCTTTTATAAGTACTGTTCCTTTGATGCGATTGATTTTTACAATATTGGTCGCGAATCCGATATACTTGTGCTTTTCGGGATTATAACTGAATGAAACAACTTTGCATTTATCATTAAAACCGAATCCGTATAGCGTCCGTTCTTTAATCTCGTCAATGGTGATCCAACTGTCGTTCCCGACTTGCTTGCTGTAAAACTCAATTGCCTCATTTATCACGCGTTTCAATTCATTAAGTGCAAACTGGTTGTGTTTGATCGATCTCCTAAGAAACAATTCTGCGGCATCGTTTCTTCCATCGCCGAGCATGCATTCAATAACTTCGCTGATAAATGGAAACAGGAGAGTAACCTCTTTCTTTTGATTCGTTGTTATTACAAATTCACTGGAAAAGTAATCGAGCATATCTTCCGACGCTCTTGCAATCGCCTTGATCAATCTTGGATTATAATCCTTAGGTAAATCCAGAAAATGATTTGTAATAATACTAATACTGCCGAGATCCGGTATTTCCCGGGCGAGGAGAGAGTCTAAAGATTGACGGTCTCCGTTTTCTATGGCAAGCGCAATAACATCTGTCCGCAGCCGATCCTGAAACTGTATCTCATGTGGTATCGAATTCCCGGACGAATGATACGGACCTATTTTGATGCTGGTTCCGGCTCCAAAACCAAACAGCCCCCAGTTTCTCCACTTGGTAAGATCGACGAACCATATGTACTTTTCATCCATCAGATACTTGATGAAATCGTAGTTCTTAAACTCGATCGCGTAGTCGAGGACAGTCTTTCCATACTCGTCGCAATTAAGAAAGATCTTGTCCTCGCGCTTCATATACTTGTCCCATACGCTTCTGTCCTTTGAAAAGGCTATATCGTAATTGGTCATATGACTGCTTACCGGCATTTGCGTTTTTCCCGCTGACAAAATCTCCTCACACGAAACACCAAGCAAATCAGTAACATAGGGCAGATCGGTGGTCTGAATTCGTTTTATTCCCTTGAATATCTGCGAAAACCGGTTTTGCACCTTGTGAATTGCTTCGTCGTCTGTCGATCCGTCTCTGAGCATCAGATACGCTTTACAGAACTGACGATCGGATTTGTACTTCTCCCTGATCAACGAACGCAGGTATTCCCCGATAACTCTGTCATCCCTCTCCATTTCAAACATCTATGAATCCTCCTGTTTTATGTTCGGATACTATTATATCTATTTTTTCACTCGAATGATAGGCCTTTGTTGTGTACACCCAAGAGTGACACTTCAGAGAGATGCGGAAAGTATACACTATTCGTGTATATTTTACACCATCTTACTCGGATGGTCAATAGCAAATCGGTGAAACACAAAAAAAGGAAACCCTTTGTCTGTTCTTTCGGTAGCCTGTATCTGGCTTTTCTTTCTTTCAACTGCCCAATTGCCTTTTTCATCTTCAAATTGTTCACATCCGTGCTTCTGTCAGATCGGGACTGGAAAAGTCGGTACTTTGTATTATTAATCTAACCGCATACAAAACAGGACTGTCTCAAGAGTATGAACTCATGAAACAGTCCCTTTATTATGTTGTCAATCCGGCAGATCACCGGATCATAATGATTAATTTACCGTGAAAGGCTTTGACAGCACGTTAACAGACGTCAACACACTGGATGTGTTCATGGTCTTGACCGTAACGATGTAGGTATACGAACCGGAGGCCAGTCCTGATGTTGAGAATCCGCTGCCGTTTACACCTGCCAGATTGTATTCCCTTCCCTTTACAGTCACCGTTTTTGTCTTCACAACTGTGCCGGATGCATTCTTGATCGAAACGATCACCTGATAGATATCCCCGTTCGCCTTTACTGTTCCGCCGAACGCAAATGAACTTCCGGCCGTGATCGAGGCAGGATAGACCGGATTTTCAACCTTCGACCATACTGCGTAGAAAGTAATGATATCCCTGTCTGTCGACGATGTCTTGGATACATTGCATCCGTTGGTATATGCCTTCAGGAAATACCCCGATGTGCTTTCTCCGACAGCAATCCATTTGTCCGAGAAGGAGGAATTCTTGTACGCCCATGAGTTATCCGATTCACGGTGAGCGATCCATCCCGAGAAATAATATCCCTGGCGGGTGTAGGTATTTGTATTGATCGCCGTGTTCGTTCCGTAGGTGACGATCGTATCTGGCATAGCAGTTCCGGTGCCGCCGTTTGGTTCGTATTTAATTATGAACCGGCTGGTCCCGGAAGACGCGTTAGGCCTCCACTGCGCGATGCAGTGCACTGTGTCGCCGTTGACCGTTGTGAGCTTCGCCACTTTTCGTCCGTCGGCGTAAGTCGCGAGATAGTATCCGGCAGGCTGTTCGCCGGGCAAATACCATCTGGCTGTTCCGGAGGTATCGAAGTAGAGCCACTTCTGATCCGAGTCGCGCCTTAAGTGCCATCCGGCGAAGGTGTATCCCGACCGCGCGAAGGTATTCGGGCGAAGCTTGACCGCTATACCGTAGACGTGCCTTGTCGAGTTCATTTTGAAATACGACTCGGTGCCGTCCGGAACAGTTCCTCCGTTGCCTTCGTACTTGACCGTGTAGATGATCGAGTTCTCATTGACGATCGAAACCAGATTGTAACTGTTGCGGTTGTAGTTCATCTGGAAGATGCCTTCTCTAGAAGCTGAGCTGCAGTTTGTGTTGAAATACATCTTCTTGTCGCCGGTCGTTCCCTGCCCTGTCCTGAATCCGACGTTCTCAATCTCAAACTGGGTGTAGCTGGTGTTTTTGACTCTGAACGTGAGCGTGCAAGGGAAGATGACGTTGCTTCTGTCGGCTGTCGCCTGAAGATTGGCGAGCGTCACAAGATCGGCGACGGTATAGACGAGTATTACGTTGTCGTTCGAACGGTTATAGAGCGGAACGTATATCGATCCTTCGTCTGAACTGTATGAGAAGTCCTGATTGACCCAGGTCTCAAGGTCATCCATTGTCGCATACGATGAGTTCGACGTCGCAAAGACCGCATTCATCGTATCTATTGTGAACAGCCTGTAGCAGGTGACCGGGGTCGGGTTGGATGCGCTACCTCCCGTCGCGGTATCGGCGATCTTGCAGGTATAAAACGTCATACCCGACTTGATGAGCCTGTAGAGATATCCGCCGGTATGCTTCACGCACTGGAAGCCGCCGCAGCTGATCGAGTTTCCGTTGGATTTTTTCAGGTCGAAGTAGCCTGTGAAGTACAGCTTGTTACCGTCGATCTTGTGCCTGGACAGTGCCTTGCCCGTCTGACATGTGGCGATGAATAGGTAGTTGACCGAATTTGTCGTCACAACGTTCATATCGTTGGCGTGTCCTGCGGTGCGGCACGCGCTGGCCGATGTTGCGCTCGTGCTCGCGTAGTAGTTCATGGCGATCGTATCGCCGGTGTTGGCGTTCGTGCGCCAGATCGTGGTATAGTCGATGTCCTGATTGTTGATTTTCGCGGTGTAGATGTAAGTCGTTCCGGTGTTCATTCCCTGCATCGAAGTGGTCGCGTTGCCGCCCGCTGTGCTGTTGGCAATCGCCCACTTGAATGTAGTGTCGGAATTGAGGTAGGTCTTGTAACCGTTGTTCGTATAAGCAAGCAATTCTACTGACGGCTTTTCCGAAAAATCTGCGGTCAAGGTCTTCAGTCCGGGGATCTCGTAATCGGATTCCTCGCTGTCTTCGCAGATAGACGAGGGATCCTCAAATGTGTCCGGTTCCGTTGTTCTCCTGGATGTCACGGCATAAAGGAAAACTGCCGGGACCGAAAGGTGGATAGCCATAGATATAGCCATCAGAGCAATAACCAGGGTCCGAGTTGATTTACGCATAGCCAATTCTCCTTTCAAAGAACGTATTTGTTTTTGCGTACCTCTGCTACGATGATTATTTTCCAAATACTATTATAATTGAATTCCGGGCGATTGTCAACCAGATTTTTCTCCACCAGTCCGAATCAAATTGTTGTAGGACTTTCTGAAATAGAGAGAAGCAGACAAACAGTCTTAGAGCCAACAATAATGGCGACTATCACATCAACAAGAGTATTGTTTAGTACCCTGCTCTTGCGAGTCTTTCATTTGATACACTGAAACCTTACTTTTCACGTAACAGATCGACGCCGAGGGCGTCCAGCAGTTCCTGTGTCTTTTTCTGAATGGCAGAAACTCTGCCGCCCTGACCGTCTCCGGTGTCAACGCGATAGATGTTTTTCGCCAGTTTCAATACATCTTCCGCCGAGTACTTGTCATCCAGCTGCTTATCCCGGAGAGCGTTAATCAGGCCGTAGTAATACAGCAGACTGACATGATTCAAGAATGCCCAGCCCCTGAAGTATTCATCCGTATGGGCATGGGATGCTGATGACGATACGCTGTTTTTCAGGTAATCGAAGCACTGTTCAATGTCCCAGCGCTGCTTGTAGGAGAGATAGATCTCTTTTGCCGGGATATCAAGATTGCTGCAGAAGGAGAAATATCCCATCCTTACTTCCTTCAGGACATCCCTGGGAACGCGTTCTTCTTCTCCGTAATCCTTCTCCGCGCTCTCCACATAATGCCCTGCAAGCTCGGCTTTTCGGACATCGTCACGGAAGGTATAGATATAGTTTCACTTGTTTCCGCTTGGCCGTTTCCGGAACCAGACCGGGCGTTTGTGGTAGGAGAAAACATCATCCCATTTGCCGTCATCTGGATTCTCGTAGAATTCATCCTCTACATTAACCGTATTATCCTGTAAGGGGAGAATAAACTTCACCCCGGCGTTCATGAGTGCGGATACATTCTTCTTGGAATAGAATCCCTTATCCGCAATAATGATACAGTCACTGCAGCCGGACGCGTTGACCGTATCCATAAAAGCGGCTTTATCCACTACAGATCCCTGTACGACCCGGTAGAACACCGGCTTATGGGAATCTTTCTCAAAAACATACAGGATCCTTGCCTGGGGATTCTGGTTGTGTTCCGGATTATACCCCTTAACCGCAAGGGAATCCGCAGACCTTGTGAAGATCGCTGTCCCGTCAAAGAGAAGCGTGGTTCCGGGAAGTACCTGGGAACGCATAAAAGTGTCCAGCTGGTCCTGCATACTTCCAAGACGGGAGATAAACCTCCGCACCGGTCCTTCCGATACGGAGAGATCGCTGCAAATGTCACTCATGTAGGAATCCAGGAACATGGGCTGGATCATCTTTGCAGAAGTGACGCTGTCCACAAGACGAAGGAGCGATATTGCCCGGATTTCACGGAAAATATCGGGAAAGTGATATCTCAGCCGTTCATCCATTCCCGGGGAGAGCTGCTGCAGCAGCTCATAGGCACCGTAGTTCTTTACTGTAGGGGCGACATCGGGAGTCAGGCGCATTTCCTGCATCAGACGCAGTCCGTTGGCGTTCGGGATAAAACCGTCTGCTTCCGTGATCTTTCCGATGCTTTTTCCGGTTACCTTCCGGGGGCGGTTCTTATCCGCATCCCATTGGGAGGAAATCTGATATACGTAGTACTTGTCACCGCCGAAACAGCGGATTTCGAGAGCGCCGAACTGAGTGGGTTTTTGTCTCTTGATGCTTTCAGGAATACTCATTTGATGTTCCTCATATATACGTTAATCACGTAATAAGTATACATCAAAACGACCGCTAAATCAAGAGAAATCTGCAAAAAACCGACCAAGATGTAGTGAATTTCGCATAAAACCAGGCATTCCTCGCCAGTAGTAGTATGCGAAGGAGAATTTAGAGGATGAATTTAGCGATTTCCTATATACGTTAAATTCAAGGGTTCAGTGTCATAAGGAACACTAATTCGATCCATAAAACGCATAAAGCCAGAACGATAAAAACGCTCGCTCTGGCTTTTGTTGAAGTATTAGAGGGGTGCGGGCTTAGCCCCGCCTGCGTTTGGGTACGGCGGGAAACCCGCCGTACCACAAATGCGAAAC
>JAFTCY010000023.1 GCA_017454465.1 Clostridia bacterium | reverse complement strand
CGTTGTGAACCATTTTTACAAAGTGTCCCGCACCGTTTTCGCCTACCCAGTCACAGCAGGGACTTCCGTCCTCCACCTTTGCGCAGATGGCCTGGAATATGGGTTTGACATAAGGCCAGGCTGCAGCTGAACCGCCGGGCATCATGGACGGGCCTTTGAGAGCTCCTTCCTCGCCGCCGGATACGCCGGTTCCGATATAGAGCTTTCCCTTTGACTCTACATAGGCAGTTCTGCGGATTGTGTCAGGGAATGGGAGTTACCGCCGTCTATGATGATATCACCATCCTCAAGAAGAGGCAGCAGCTGATCGATCATGCTGTCTACAGCATCTCCGGCTTTAACCATCATGAAGACCTTGCGGGGCTTTTCAAGATTTGCTATCAGTTCTTCCAGGCTGTGGCAGCCTATTATGTTTTTGCCTTGTGCACGGCCGTTTATAAAAGCATCGACTTTTGATGTTGTCCTGTTGAAAACTGCGACGGTGTATCCTTTGGATTCCATGTTCATTACAAGATTTTCGCCCATAACGGCGAGACCTATGAGGCCGATATCTGCCTTTTTCATTTATCTTATCTCCTATCTTTGTACTCTGGCGTTGCCTTTGTATATATCCCACACCTGTTTTTCGTCAACAGGTTCTGCATAGTCATTGAGGCTCGACGCGGCCAAAGCGCCGCATGCCCATCCGAACTGAAGCCACTGCTCTGCAGGCCATTCATTCAGAAAGGCGTAAAGCAGACCGCCTGAAAAGCCGTCCCCTCCTCCGATACGGTCAAGGACCTGGATCGGTCTGGGTTCTTCCACGTACCATTTTCCTTCCGCCCAGAGGATCGCTCCCCAGAGATGTTCATTTGCGGAGATGACCTGCCGCAGAGTTGTGGCATATGCGATAGCCTGGGGATATTTGTTCCGGACCTGTTCGATCATGACTTTGAACCTGTCTATCTTGCTTCCCAGCTCACGGCCTCCGGCCTCTGGTCCCTGGAATCCCAGACACAGCTGGAAATCCTCCTCATTGCCGATGAGAATATCCGCAATTGAGGCGATCTCATGGAATGCTTCGGCCAGTTCTTCCTCTCTGCCCTTCCAGAATGTAGCCCTGTAATTAAGGTCGAAGCTTACCAGAGTTCCGTACCTCTTTGCCGCTTTAGCGATTTCAATGCAGGCTTTTGTCGTTTCCCGGCTCATTGCAGCTATAAGGCCTGACAGATGCAGGATCCCCACGCCTTCCTCCCCGAAAATACGGTCGAGGTCAAAGTCGGAAGCGGAAAGTGTCCGGCCTACTTCACCAGCCCGGTCATTCCACACTCTGGGGGCTCTGAGTCCAAAGCCCGAGTCTGCGATGTTGAACTGATGGCGGTATCCCCAGGGACCTCCCTGAGGAACGTCAAGACCTTCAAAGCGGATATTCCTTGCCCGCAGCTGGGATTTTATGAAAGCTGCCATAGGGCTGCCTTCTACGAATTTTGTCAGCACAAGGCATTCGCGGCCGAGAGAGGAGGCAACGTTCAGGACATTGCTTTCTGCGGAGGTAGCCTGGAGATAGAAGAGGTTGCTGTTGTGGACAGCCATCCTGTCCTGAGGGGTGATGCGCAGTCCCATGCTCGTGGGGGACGCAATGGCATATTTTACTTTTCTCTTTTCCATTTTTCTTTTTCCTTTCCGGATCAGACACCAGAGTATGCGGAGAATCCGCCGTCGATCGGTATCGTAACGCCTGTGATGAAGCTTGCTGCGTCATTATTGAGAAGGAACAGCACTGTCCCGCACAGTTCTTTTTCGCTGTTGCCGAACCGCCCCATGGGAGTGGCTGCAAGGATCTTTTCTGTACGCTTTGTGGGTGTACCGTCCTGGTTGAACAGCAGGGCATAATTTTGCTTTCCCACAAAGAAGCCGGGAGCGATCGCGTTCACCCGTATGCCGACCCTGGAGAAGTGTACCGCGAGCCACTGGGTGAAGTTGCTGATTGCTGCCTTTGCGCCGGAGTAGGCGGGTATCTTGGTGAGAGGCGTATACGCATTCATGGAACTTATGTTCAGTATGTTGCAGCCTTCTCTTCCGACCATCTGGCGTGCAAACGCCTGGGTCGGGATGAGGGCACCGAGGAAATTGAGATTGAAAACAAATTCGATCCCTGATTTGTCTAAGTCAAAGAAGCTTTTTGTGTCTCCGTCGATATCGCCCATCTCGAAGTATTCTTTGTCTGTGGTGGCCCTGGGATTGTTTCCGCCGGCACCGTTCAGAAGGATGTCGCAGGGACCGAGATCCGCGAGGACTCTGTCTGCGACCTGGTAGCATATGTCCTTGTCCAGAACATTGCAGCAATAGGCTTTTGAAATGCCGCCTTCCGCGTTGATCTCGTCCGAGACTTTCTGGGCTGCTTCAACATTGAGATCAAGCAGTGCGACTTTCGCTCCTGCCCTCGCAAGCACTTTTGAGAAGACAGAGCAGAGTACTCCGCCTGCGCCTGTAACAACGGCCACTTTGTTTGTAAGGTCTGTGTTGATTACGTTTCGTTCCATTGAACATATCTCCTTGTAGAACAATTGTTTTCAGTGCTATTTTACCTTAACTTAAGTGTTGAATCTATTGCTTTGCTTGTTGCATATATTGCAAAAATTGTTGTATAATAGGAAAGGAATGGTCTGATGACCTGACCGTGGCCGTTGAGTAATCTATACTGATAACTGAGGATGTAGGGATCCGGCAAAATTACTTTTTCGGTCCCGTTATACCGAGATAACATGAAATATGGGAGGAATTGCTGATGAGTGCGAAAAGACTGCTTGTTTTGTTGTTAACTGCTTGTATCTGTCTCCTTGCTTTTTCGGGCTGCAGTGATCGTAATGCTGTCCCTCAGGATGAACTTTCATCAAAAGAAAACATCGTTCTTCCTCCGGCCAGAATCGGAATATCTGGAGAAACCGAGGGCAGGCTTGCCAGATCATACACATTTTCAGAGGCTTATGAAGCATCAGGCGTTGTAGCCATAATCGAGATCGGAAACTGGATCTGCGAATCTGAAGAACACTTCTGCACTTTTTTCGAGGCATCTCCGATATCTGTATATAAGGGTGAATTACCCCAAAGCTTTGTAATTTCGCAGCTTGGATACAGCGAATATACAGTCAGCCACTATCCATTGTTCTCTTATGGAGAGAAACTGCTCGTCTTCCTGTCGGCATACACGGAAAAACTCGATGATCTTGAGGTTGATGATTTTGTGTTTCTGATAGGTGATTACTCTACTGTCGCATACATTGCAGAGGATGGCTCTGGCAATACATATTTAATGGATTGGCTGGGTGTGGTTGGCAACAGTGTACCCGGTGCGAAAAACTTTGTTGGAGATCCTGATATTTACAAAGAGTTGAAAAGGAGTTTTGGAAGTAGTAGCGATATCATTGGGGTTGAGAACTCACGCGAATTTCAATCAGTTATCCTGCTTGATGATTTTGAGAGAGCTGTACAAAACCTAAGTCAACTGCCCGGCGCCTGAAGAGGCGTGGGATTACAGCCGCCAAGTGGCAGATGCATTATGGGATAATGCATATTTCAGCTTTTTGCCTCCCACATTCTGCTGAAGGCGGCAATGCATCATGGGGTGGCTGACTCCGCTTCCTTATAATATCACAATGCAAAAGAAAATACGAGCATGTGCTGATTTTCTCATATTAGTCGCTGAGTGGAAATGGTAAGATATGAAAAAACGGATAACATCTAAATTCAATTCAAGACAGTATATGTTGTCTGAAGACTATGAGGTCTTCTACTACTCCGATCTGCATTTTCACAGTGTCAACCTTCATACTCATGACTATTATGAACTGTATTTCTTCGAAGAGGGTTCTGTCGAAATGGAGATAGGGGGAGATTCATATCCGCTGCGGCACGGCGACATAATCCTCATCCCTCCGGAGGTTAAACACAGGGCGGTGCTGACCGACCCGGATATGGCATACAAAAGGTTCGTATTCTGGCAGAGCAGGAATTTCGCGAGAATGATGGCCGAGCAGTCGGTGGAATTCAAATATATGATCGCAAAGACCGAAAGGGAAAGGAAATACGTATACCATGCTGATGCGCTGACTTTCAATGCTCTCCGGTCTAAGCTTTTCTCTCTGCTGGATGAACTGAGCACGGACAGGTACGGCAAGCACACACAGGTAAATATATACATAGCCGATCTGCTCCTGACTCTGAACCGGTATGTGTATGAGCAGGACAGGAGCATAGGCATCAAGGAGAACAGCGGGCGGTACGAAGAGATCACGAGATACATAGATCTTCATCTGGACGAGGAACTGTCTCTTGACAGGCTGGCAAGGGAGTTTTATTTGAGCAAATATTATCGTGTCCATCTGTTTCAGGACAGGACAGGTCTGTCCGTACACCAGTACATCCTGAAGAAAAGGCTGGAGGCATGCTGCGGATCCATGCTGAGCGGAGGCTCGGTCGGCGAGGCTTACAGACTGTGGGGATTCGGAGACTATTCCGCTTTTTACAGGGCATTCAGAAAAGAATACGGAATGTCCCCCTCAGCGTTTCTGGAACTGTACCGCAGCCAAAGATGAGTTGAACAAAGTTTCATCTGGTGGTATAATTCAGTGAACAGAGACAGAGAGGAGTATCAGCAATGGCAAAGTGTTTTAACTGCGGAGCTGAGATACCGGAAAATGACAAAACTCTGCTGTGTGACAGCTGCAAGAAGATCATACTGCCGTTCGTGAAACTTACCGAGGCATCCACCAGCTCGTCTGTAAGGCGCCTGATCTCAAATGAAAAGAATCTGAGAAGGGTCGGGGTGACAGATGCGGGCATGGACTATCTGTTTTCGGTATGCGAGAAGGCTGATCAGAGAAAATCACAGCAGCGGCTGGAAATGAATCTTTCTGCTTCCGAAAAGAAGCGGGGAGACAGCCCGAAAGAAAAAGCCCCGGAGACGCCGAGGACAAGGAAACAGATCCTTGCGGATATGGAACTGCCGGCGGAGGAGCCGATGCAGTATCACAAGAGAAAGTACGGCATCTTCGTAACAGCCGCTGAAGCAGTGCTGATCATTTGCTCACTGGCGCTTCTCGGGTGGTTCGTATACCGGGCGGTGGCAGGAGCGTGGGATATTCCCGCGATAGTGGGAGCCGCAGGTTTTGCGGCAGGCGCGTATCTTTCTTCTGTATTGCGCAAGATGCTCCACGATCTAAATGAACTCAAAAAACGGTTCAAATAACTGAAAATAAGGAGGAAAAGAAATGGAAATGAGATTTTTCCGCTGTGCACACTGCGGACAGGTAGTCGCTATCGTTAAAGGGACCGGTGTACCGGTCATCTGCTGTGGGGAGCCCATGAAGGAACTTATCCCCGGCACGTCGGATGCGGCAGTTGAAAAGCACGTACCAGTATATGAGGTCAGGGACAACAAGGTATCCGTCACAGTCGGGTCCGAACGGCATCCTATGACGGAAGCTCACTATATAGAATGGATCCTCATCAGGACAAAATTCGGAAACCAGAGAAGAGTGCTCGACCCCCAGGACGAGCCTCAGGCTGAATTTGCAATCCTTGATGGAGACGAAGTTCTTGCTGTATATGCTTACTGCAATCTGCACGGACTCTGGAAAGCTTAAGACAGACATAAAAAGAACCCCGGACTTCATTTGAATCCGGGGATTTCTGTTTGTTTGGGATCTTATTCGATAACAATAGTGACGAAATCGTTTGCCGGAACAGTGACAGAAACTGTTCCTTGTGAGACCGCCAGTTCGCTGATCTCGTCCTCGTTGCTCGTGGTGAGGACCGCGTGAGTTGCGTTTCTGATCGTGACTGCTGCCTTTTGCTCGGACCCCGTCACGTCGTAAAGACGCACGGTGGTGCCTTTTGCGTTCTCAGAGACTTTGACCGCAGAGACGATCACATTTCCGCCAACTTTCAGGACAGAGTCTGCGAGCGGGAGTTTTCCTCCGTGCCTTGTGGCTGAAGTATAGGGCATGGGATGATTGAACAGAGTCGATATCTTTTTCATTTCATCCAGCGGCGCCGCCATGACACCGACTTTAGCGAAACAGTTTCCTCTTTCGGGACATATATCGGGATCGAACGAAGAGCGGAGCAGGACTACAGATCCCCTGCCGCCGTAACAGCGGTATGCATATTTCGTGTC
The DNA here is from genome assembly GCA_017454465.1 of Clostridia bacterium. GTDB lineage: Bacteria > Bacillota > Clostridia > Oscillospirales > CAG-272 > UMGS1696. The sequence goes on along the minus strand of JAFTCY010000023.1, from coordinate 37,478 downwards.
AGTGACGATTCCAAGGGAGTGTTTTCCGGTGCTCTCAATGCCGATGTAACTGAGGGCAGGCACTTCATGGGCCATATCCTCATGAGTGATGATTCCGTAGGGTATATCATACTTGAATCTTCCGGTCCTTCCGTACGACACAGGCAGATCGAATCTCAGCTGGGGGATAAGATCCTGGTTGTCAGTGCCGTCTATCTTCCAGATCGCGTGAATATCATATTCGATGCAGCGTGACCCGGGGAGCAGGGAGGCTTTCACGTTGAAGGAGTTGCTACCGTATTTTATCTCAAACCCTATGGAGGCCTTCGGACCGGAGGGAGTCCAGGTCTTGATCCTGACCTGAGAAGCGGTGTCGCTGTGCAGGTTGATCTCCCTGGCGATGAATCCGGATTTCCACGCGGTCATACCGCAATTCGAGTTTTCATATATCAGGTTCAGGTATCCGGAAGGCTCGCTGATGAGCATCTCATCTGTTTCTTTGTCATACAGTTCCGTTATCATGGCCGTCTTGGTGTCGAATGAAGCCCGGAGATACTCATTCTCAACAGTCAGCGGCACATCCGTTGCGACGAACTCATTGCCTCTCTTGTATTCTTCGGCATATCTGTCGAGATGATCCACGTCTTTCGGATCGGGTCTCAGTATTACGGTCGTATATCCGAATGCAGGTACTTTGACCTTGACCAGGAAAGTTCTGTACATATGGCCCCAAAAGATCCCACCGTATGTCGGAGGCTCCTGGCTGACGAATTCCAGGCGGTTCCCGTCAGGATCAAAGAAGGCGATATCCGAGGTGTCATAGTCATAGTTCCACACGTAGACAAGCGTGAATTCATCACGGTCATACTGGGTCGTGTTGAATATGTTCAGAGCTCTGACCGGGCCGTTGCCTCTGTCACATACCGGAAAGCTCCATCTGAGCATCGGCTGCTGATTGAATCCTACTCCTGCTCCCACGGATCTGGTCATTCCGTCGTCAACGAACGGAATAGAAGAGGTGTCGATGGCATCCGAGATGTGGCGCATGGCAGTGCCGGCAAGCACATTGGTATAGGCCATGGTCTCCTGGAAGACCCCCAATGCATGTTCCCTTGTCTCGAGCACACCCGAGCCGGGCAGAATATCATGGAAGTGGTTGAAAAGAACGTTTCTCCATGCTCTGTCAAGTTTGGACGGATCTCTCGGCGTTCCGGACAGCAGTGAATCTGCCGCGTCCAGTTTTTCGGCATCGTTGAGCCTGGCTTCTCCCAGCCTGTTTGCCATCTTTATCCGGGACTGGGACGAATAGCACCCGGTAAAGAGATAGTTCAGTTCCTTGTGGACTTCGGGAATCTCCAGGCCTGAGTTTTCAATGATTTTGAAGAACTGGCGGAAGGTCCCGAACTCAATAGTCGGAGTGAGAGGCCACGATCTATATTCCATGATCCTTTCTATATCCATCATGGTCGGTCCGCCGCCGTGGTCGCCGACTCCGTAGACACACAGATATGTGTCCAAACCGGTCTCAGCACAGAACTCGGGGACGAATTCGAATTTCTCCGTTTTTACCTCTCCAAGGTAGCAGACGAATTCACGGTACGTGAGAACTTTCTTGCCCGATGGAGAAACGTAATAGTATACTCTGGGATTTTCTTCAGATCCCCTCCAGTGATAAAGGTATTTCACCCCTGCATTTGCCAGAGCCTCCGGAACATTAATGTTGTGTCCGAAGGTATCCGGAACGAAGTCAAAGTCGAAGGATTCTTTTGGGATGTCAAGCAGTTTGGAGAGATATTTCCTCGTTTGCAGTATATGGCGGGTCATGGATTCGCCGTCTATCATGTTCTTGTCCGGTTCCACCCATTCTGAAGCTGTGACTTCCCAGTTGCCTTTCTTTATCATCTCCCTTATTCCGGGGAGAAGCTCGGGGCAGAATTTTTCAGCGAGCTCATATGTGGAAGCCTGAGACTGGCCGAAGGTGAATTCCGGATACTGTTTCATTAGCGTCAGCATCGTGCGGAAGGTGTCGACAACTATGCATGCGGTCTCGTTGTATGACCACATCCAGTTCATGTCGATATGGGCGTGCCCGACAAAAAGCTCCCTGAGGCTTTTTGCCACCGGGGCAAGGTCCGACAGAAGGTTTTCCGTATCAAGGACTGCTTGTCTGGTGATGCTGCAGTTCTTCTCAAAACTCGCGAGAAGGTAGTCAAGTCCGGCCTCGATCTGCCTGTCATATTTGTTTTCTCTGTGTTTTGATATAGCGTCGAGATATGTTATTTCTGCTGCGATCCGGTTGGCCCACTCTCCGGATTCTCTGAGGGTATTGAGCCACCTGAGTTTTTCGATGTATTTCATAGCAACGTCCTTCCTCCGCTCACTCGGGCGGTTTTTTCTTGACTTTTTTGGATCTCCGCGACAGCACAATTCTAGCATATGGACGGTGAAAAGGCAACATAAGAAATCGCAAGTCATCCTTGATTCTTTCGGCTTGGATATCCCTATCGAGACCATTATCGACCTTCAAAATGACATGCTCCTCAGTAGAGAGCAGATAGCTTTGCTGAACGGCAGGTAATTCTTAAGGAAGAGTAATAGAAACATGAATATAGAGAAGAATTAGGTTATAGCCCCTTCAGCCCGGCTCTAACAGCGGTGGATCCCTTACACCCTTACACCGTTTTACTTTGATTTTCCGCCGTTTTCGCCTTGATTCAGGCTCCAAATGACCAAAAACCTTGGCATTTCAGCTGTTTCCCCGGTTCTAACAGTTGATTGCCAAGGTCCTTTTGCTTTCAGCGAATACTATTAGTGGAAAAGGAGAGTGATGAAATCGTTTGCCGGCACTTGTACCTGGATTCTGCCATCTGTGATCCCGATGGATGACAGGATGTTTTCATTGCTGTCACAAAGAAATGCCTGCGTTATCCCGGATGCCAGGGAGATCTCAGCCTTCTGGTCCGTTCCCCGGTCGTCATAAATCCGTATTGCGGTGCCGAGGCCGTCTTCAGAGTTCTTTACGCAGGAGACCTTCACATCGCCGGTGACGATGACCGCCCTGCCGCTGAGGGGAAGGCTTCCCGTGTGCCTGGTGGCGCTGGTGTAAGCAACGGGGTGATTGAACAGTATGGATTCTTTTTTCATTTCACCAAGGGGGGCGACCATTACTCCGACCTTCATAAGAAGGTTTCCTCTGTCACAGAACACATCAGGGTCGTATGAGGTGCGGATCAGGTCAACGGAGCCTTCATTGTCCCATAGCCGGTAGCCGTATTTCGTGTCAGTGACGATTCCGACGGCATTTTTGACATTTCCGCCTATGCCTATATAACTCAGGGCGGGAACGTCGTGCGGCAGCTCATCCCTGACAAGAGTGCCGTACGGGATGTCATACCAGCCCTTTTTGTCTGTCTCATAACTCACGGGGACAGCGAACCTGAGCTGCGGGATGAATTTCCTGTCTTCTGTCTCCTCGGTCCAGTAGGCATGGATCGTGAACTCGAGCACGGAAGACAGTTTCTTAAGGGAAACACAGCACGAAAGGAAGGTCTTACCATGTTCGATAATGAAATCTATAAATGCGTTGGGACCTGATGGATTGACTCTGAGTATCCTGGTCTTTGCCTCCCGGTTCAGATTCTTGATGTTTGCGATCTGACCGTTCACCCAGGAAGTCATTCCGCGGGCATTCTCCTGAATGAGTTCGAAGAAGCAGGAAGGCCTGTCTATGAGACAGGTGCCGGTCTCTTTGTCCAGGAGCCTGGTCAGCTCCATCGTCATGCTGTCAAAAGTCGCGGCGATTTTCTCGTTTTCAAGGGTGACGGGGCAGTCCATGGCGGGAATGCTGTCGCCTCTCATGTACATTCCGGCATTGCGGCTCAGGTGTCCGGAACCGGTCCGTGGCTTCATGTATATGGTCGTATATCCGAAAGCCGGGACTCTGGCTCTTACCATATAGTTGCAGTAATAATTGTTCCAGAAGCACAGGTCCGAATCGTTCAGCTTCTCGATGCAGTATTCCAGCTCGTTGCCGTCGGGATCTAAGAAGACGACGTCATGGAGATCATACGCGTAGTTCCATATGACCAATTTTACGAATTCGTCTCTGTCATATCCGGTGGTGTTGAAGAGATGGATGCCGCGGACCGGACCGTTGCCTGTATCCGCGTTTGCGAAATTCCAGCCGAGCGGCACGGATTGCCTGAATCCCGCGCCTGATCCTTCCGATATGGATTCGGGATCGTGTACGAACGGAATGGAGGTGGTGTCTATCTCAGCGGCAATTTTCCTCATCGAGGAACTTGCATATATGTTGACATCAGCCAGAGTCTCCTGGAATTTGCCCAGGGCGTGTTCTCTGGTTTCAAGCACTCCGGACCCCGGAAGGATGTCGTGGAAATGGGAAAACAGTATGTTCCGCCACGGCCGGTCAAGACGGCCGGGCTCCCGTTTCGCCCCGGCAAGGATCGAGGCAGCGGATGACAGCTGCTCGGCATCGTTTATTCTGGCTTCGCTGAAACGGTTGGCCATCTTTATCCTTGCCTGGGAAGTGTAGCATCCCGTGAAAAGGAAATTGAGCTCGGAGGTAACTTCGGGTATCTCGATGCCGGAAGATTCTATCTCGCGGAAGAACTGTCCGTATGTACCGAATTCTATCGTGGGGGTCAGGGGCCAAGTCCGGTACTCTTCGATACGCTCGATATCGCGTCTGGTGGGCCCGCCTCCGTGGTCGCCTACGCCGAACACGCAGATATATGTCTTGAGACCGGTTTCATGCGCGAATTCCGGAACGATCTCAAATCTCTCGGTGGAAACGGATCCGGCATAGCACACGTATTCCCTGTAGGTAAGGACTCGTTTCCCGGAGGGCGAGACGTACCAGTAGATCCGTGGATTCGTTTCGCCTCCCCTCCAGTGGTACATGTACTTCACACCTGCGTTCGCCAGGATCTCCGCGGCGTTGATGTTGTGTCCGAACGAGTCCGGGACGAAGTCCAGATCGAGAGAGGACGGATCGATCTCAAGAAGCCCGGACAGATATTTTCTGGCCTGAAGTATCTGGCGTGTAAGTGACTCCCCGTCAGGCATGTTCTTGTCAGGCTCCACCCACTCTGCGGCTGTGACGATCCACCTTCCCTCATGGATCCTTTTTTTGATCTCGTCCAGAAGTTCTGGGCAGTGCTTTTCGATTATTTCGTATGTGGAAGCCTGTGACTGCCCGAAAGTGAAATCCGGATTCTCGTTCATTATGTCCAGCATCGTGCGGAAGGTATCCACGGTGATCGCAGCAGTCTCGTTGTATGACCACTGCCAGTTCATGTCGATATGAGCGTGGCCTATGAAAAGTTCCTTATAGCTTTTTGCCACTGGGACGAGTTCGGCCAGCATGTTTTCCGCATGCTGAACGGACCGGTTGGTGATGGCTCCCTCTTTTTCTGCCTCTCCGATCAGGTAGTCAGCCGCATTTTCAATAAGGCTGTCATATCTTCCGTCCGCATATTTCGATATGGCGTCAAGATAAACGATCTGGGATACTATCCTCTCCGAGGCCTTGTTTTCGTTTCGCTTCGAGTCCAGGTATCTGAGCTTTTCAAGGTATGTCATACTCGATCCTCCGTTATATGTATAAGTGAATTGTAGCACCGGCAGTTCTTCCTGTCAATCGATTGGTAAAACTGTCTATTGTGCAAGCCGGGAATGTTTGGTATAATAATATATTAGGGAAAATATGTTAAAGTCACGGAGGCGCCTATGGGCAAACCTGCCAGATTCTCCAGAAGCAAGAACGTCAACAGCAAAAGATACAAGAGGGACCTGGCCAATTACCTTGACGGACGTGCCCTGAAATGCGTCACCGAGAGAATAAACGGTATCGAGGAAGTCGTCGGCAAGGGGGGAGCTCTCATCAAAAAAGATGATGAGCTGCTCGTTTATTCCGATAGCGTCGTGCTTATGAGAGCAAAGATCAGCGACCTGTATGCCTGGGAGCTGATGTCCCTCGACGGTGTCGTCATAACAGCACCCGACATCGAGCACGGAGGGGCTGAAAGAACGGTAATAGCATTCTACAGTTACTGGCGGCCCCTGGAGAAATAGGTAGCCTTAAAATGGAAATACTGATCGATAATAACTACGAAGGCAGGCTCATACGCGAGGTCCTCAAGAAGGATCTCGGCTATTCGGTGAACCTCATAAAAAAGCTGAAATTCTCACCCGACGGCATAAAGGTAAACGGCAGCTGGGTCACTGTCCGGTATGAACTGAAAAAGGGGGACGTGCTGTTCCTTGATATCGAGGACAAGCAGGAAGAGGTGAGTCCGTATATCATACCAGGGGATTTCGACGTGGAGATCCTGTACGAAGATGATTGCGTCACGGCCGTGAACAAGCCGCCGAACATGCCGACTCACCCGTCCCACGGGCACAGGATGGATACCGTTGCGAATGCTTTAGCCAGGCGATATTCGGGTAGGCCGTATGTTTTCAGGCCGGTGAACCGTCTGGACAGGGATACCAGCGGCTGCGTCCTCACCGCAAACACCAAAGATGCGGCATACAAAATGTATTCCTCAATGGTCAGGGGGCATATACGGAAGACCTATCTGGCTGTGACGGACGGTATCCCTTCCTCTCCATCCGGGGAGCTGAGGTCATACATGAGACGGCACGAAGAGAGCATAATAGTCCGTGAGGAATGCGGAAAAGACGATGAGGGAGCAAAGCATGCCGTGACGGAGTATGAGATCCTGTCAGCCCGGGAAGGACACGGGCTGCTGCTCCTGAGGCCGCTGACCGGAAGAACTCATCAGCTGAGGGTACAGCTGGCCGGCATAGGATGCCCGATCCACGGAGACAGTCTCTACGGATCGCCTTCAGAGTATATCGGCAGACATGCCCTTCATTCCTGGAAGACCGTATTTCCCCATCCCCGGACCGGCGAAACCATTGATCTGTGCGCTCCCGTGCCGGATGATATATGCAGAATTATTGAGTTATTCGAACTGGATTATTGACATGACACAGAAAAAAAGAAAGCTGACTGACTATATTTCGATCATTTCCATGATATTGCTCTCCCTGGCGGCCGCTTCGGGGGTGCTCAATGTCATTTTCGTTTTCAACCCGGGATTTGCCGACTGGTTCAACCAGAATATATCATCCCATGTCAGAAACGCCCTGGCAGTGGCCACCGGATGGATCCCTTTCTCACTTGCCGAGTTTTTCGTTCTGGGATCGGTGTTCATAGCTGTTCTGGCGGTGATACTGATCCTGAAGCTGATCGCAAAAAGAAAAACCAGGTTCATAAAGGCCGTTATAGGGATCCTGTCCGTATTCGGGCTGGTATACACCGTATTCGTATTCAGCACCGTGGCCGGATACAGGGGCACCGGACTTGACAGCAAGCTCGGCCTGGAAAAGAGAGAGGTGTCGGTAAGGGAGCTTTCCGATACCGCGTCTCTGGTCGCGGACGAGCTTAACGGAATATACGACGAGTACGGAAACATGGGCTTCCTGAGGGGAGTGGGGACAGTCAGACCGTTTTCCCACAGTGAGTGCGTTGAAAAACTCCGCAGCTCATATTTCAGCCTGAGGAAGCAGTATCCTTTCATCTCGGATGTGGAGGCTCCGGTGAAGATCCTCGTGTCTTCGGAGCTCATGACATATACCCATATATCAGGCGTGTATACTTTTCTTACCGGAGAGGCAAACCTGAACACGAACTATCCCGATTTCGTCAATGTATTCACCACTGCCCATGAAATGGCCCACCAGAGAGGCATCGAAAGGGAGGATGAGGCGAATTTCACGGCCTTCCTTGTCTGCATCAATTCAGACGATCCGTATATAAGGTACTGCGGATACCTGAACATGTTCGAGTATCTGGGAGACGCGATCTATGGAATCTCCAAAGCAGAGTACGGGAAGGTATATTCAAAGCTGAACGAAGGCGCGAGAGCAGACCTTATGAGCTATTCCAAATTCTTTGAAAGATACAGAAACAGCAAAGCCGCACAGGTCACTGATGCTGTAAATGACGCATATCTCAGATCCCAGGGAACAGAGGGGACGGCAAGCTACGGCCTGGTCGTGGATCTGTGCGTTGCGTACTACAGGCAGAATGACCGGTGACAGCCGGCTGAGCGGAGAAAACCGGAAAGGAGATGCAAAGGCAGAAATGAGAAACAAACTGTCGGGAAGACTGGCTGCAGTCATTGCGGCCGCGGTGCTTCTGACTGTCCTGGCGGTCCTGCCGGGCGGAGCGGCGGAGGGCGATTCCGCAAGACATGTGCCTTCGATCTTTTACAACGACGAAGCCTGGTTCAAGGATGAGGTGCTGCCTTCTGTCATGAGGGACGGGTACTGCTACGTCCCCGCTGAATTCTTCTCAATGATCAATTATATAAACTACTCGGTGTACGACGGCGATAACATACTTATCTCGACCACGGACGGGAAATACATCTCTATTCTGTTTTCAGACGGTTCCGCGGTCGCAAACGGGAAAAACGCGGGATATGCAGGTATATTCAGGGACTCTGGCGTATATTATGTGAGAGCTGAAGATGTGGCCGGACCGCTGGGGCTCCGGCTGGAATACACGGAGGATCCAAGAGATCCTTCAAAAAGCATTATCCGGTTTTATGACGGCGAAACAGCGTTTTCACTTGAAGCCCTGGTTCAGAGCTACATGTCGCCGCAGACAGATCCGAGATACCTTATAAGGGATGACATAACGACTGCGGCAGATGACACAAGGAAGAAAATATGCTTCGTCATCACTCCGCCTGAAGACGGCGGGTCCGAGTATGTAGCATGGAATATGCTTGAGGAAGCGGGTCTGAAATATACAGTGTTTCTGGGGCCGGATCCGACTGCGGCAGAGATACTCAAGGCTTCATACCAGGGAGATTACGGCCTGTATACGGGGCAGACGGATTTCGATTCGACCATGAAAGCGGCTGCTGAGGCAAAAGCCTATACTCTGACCGGAACGCGGCTGCTGCTGTCAGACGGGGAAAGGGATCCGGAATACATAAGGAACGGATTCATATTCATAACTCCGGATCTTCATGTGAACGGAAATACGGGTGCCGCCGACATTTATGGCAGAATACTTGAGATAACGTCAGAAAAGCATTATTGCATAATCCGGCTGGATGACTGCTGGAACAGCGACCAGGTAATCAGAATGATACAGAGACTCGACAGCGCGGAGTATTCGGTGGTGAATCTCTGCGGCAGATGACCGGCAGGAATGCGGAAAAGAGGGTAAAAATGCAGGACAGGAAAAAGATACTTGTTGTTGAAGACGAAAAGAACATAGCCGCGGTTCTGGCATACAACATCAGAAAAGAAGGATATGACTGCGAGATCGCGTACGACGGCGAGACCGGACTGGAAAAAGCACTGGACAGCTCTTTCGATCTGGTGCTGCTCGACATAATGCTGCCGAAGATGAACGGATTCGAAGTTTGCGAGAGGATAAGGTATAAGAGCGAAGTCCCGATCATATTCGTAACTGCAAGGGAAGAGGAAAAGGACCGTATCCTCGGACTGGAGACCGGAGCTGACGATTACATCACGAAGCCATTTTCCTTCAAGGAGCTCATGGCTAGGGTGAGAGCCAATATAAGGCGGTCCTCCGGAGAGATCACAAAGGCGGTCGAAACCGAAGAGGCTCCGATCTGCGTGGGAGAGCTCGTTATAGACAAGACCAGGTTCTCCGTTACGAAAAACGGCGAGGAAGTAGAACTATCCAGAAAAGACTACGATCTGATCCTTTTCCTTGCCGAAAATCTGGGGAAAGCTTTTTCCAGGGAAGAACTCCTGCAGAGGATCTGGGGATATGACAATTATTACGGCGATATCCGGACGGTCGATGTCACAGTCAGCAGGATCAGAAAAAAGATAGAGGTCGATCCCGGCCAGCCCGAGTACATACTTACGAGGCGGGGGGTCGGATATTACCTGAGCGACAGGAAAACACCGCGAGAGGAAAACTGAGATATGCTTAAGAGCCTGTATTTTAAGGTGGTTCTTATCCTGCTCATATTCGTGGTGGCGGTAATGTGCGCGGTGGGAGCCATCCTGATGAACGGCGTCACATCATACTTTGCCGAGGGATTCGAAAAACAGATGCAAAGCGGTTTTTCGGAAGACGGGACCCTGCTTCCCGCTCTGCGGGAAGCGGCACTGACCGATGATTATCCCTATGAGATGAAATCTGTGCTCGCATCCTACGGTTCCGCGCTGGGGATAGACCAGCACAGGAACTACTATATACTGGATTCATACGGCGAAGCGATCACCGGCTCGGATTCGTCCCTGGCGGGTGATCTTGAAGTCACGACAAATATTCTGAATGCCGTGTCCGGCACGGCGCAGAACAGATCGTACAGCGGCACGGATTATGCCGACTGGGCGGTCCGGGTCCCCCTGGGGAATGACGATTTCTGCATCGTCTATGTAAAGGATTCCCTTGAGGAGATGAGGACCATGAACGGCATGCTGCTCTCCATTATCATCCAGGCGATGATCATTGGGGTGCTGATAGCGGTGGTGCTTTCATTCTTCCTTGCAAAATCCATATCATCCCCGCTTCAGAGCCTTACCCACGGCACCCAGCTCGTGGCATCAGGAGAGTTTTCCGAGGAGATCGATGTAAAATCCTCTGACGAGATCGGTATCCTGGCGGAGAACTTCAACGACATGAGGCTGAAACTGAAGAACACGCTTGAAGAGGTGGAAGGTGAAAGGGAAAAACTGGATACGGTCCTGACGTGCATGAATGACGGCGTTGTTGCCTTTACTTCAGACGGAGAACTGCTTCATTGCAACGAGAGCGCCCGGTCCATCCTCGGGGACTCAATCAGGGAGGGGCATATCACCCCGGAAGAGTTTTTCGAAAAGCTGGATCTTCCGCTGACATACGGCAAGGGCAGGATAGCACTGACAGAAAAGATAAAAGCGGAATCGAACGGAGGATTTGTCTTCCGCGACAGGATCAGCGGGGACCGCGTATATGACGTGAGCTTTGCTGTCACCCACGATTCCGATGCAAGTTCGTCCGTTGCAGGATATGTTTTCATCATCCACGATGTCACCGGCAGGTATGAGCTGGATGAGAGCAGACGGGAGTTTGTCGCCAATGTGTCACATGAGCTGAAGACTCCCCTGACATCCATAAAGGGCGCCACCGAGACAGTGGTAAGGGATCCTGAGATGGACGATGAGACCAGACAGTATTTTCTCGATATGGTCCTGTCGGAAAGCGACCGGATGACCAGGATAGTTTCAGACCTGCTCGTTCTCTCAAGACTGGATAACAAACGTACAAAGTGGAACATCGAGACCTTTGACTTCCGTCAGTCTGTAAGACGTCTTGTGGACGTTATGAGACCTGAGTTCGAGCAGCGCAGACACGAAGTGACATTCGGAGCGGAAAAGGACGTTCCTTCGATAACGGGAGACCGTCAGCGTCTTGAACAGGTGGTAGTTAACGTGCTTTCGAACGCTATCAAATACACTCCTGAAGGAGGCCATATCGACATTCAGGTGGGGTCTACCAGATTTGAAACGGTAGTCCTTCTCGTGTCTGATACAGGAGTGGGCATACCGGAGGAAGATCTGAGCCATCTGTTTGAGAGATTTTACAGGGTCGAAAAATCAAGAAGCTCTGATGCCGGAGGAACCGGTCTCGGGCTGGCGATCGCAAAGGAACTTGTTGAGGCCCACGGCGGTAGCATCAGCATAAACAGCAAAGTCAACGTCGGAACCACGGTCAGGATAGAGCTCCCGATAGAATGCAAGATACAGACAGAAACACGGAAGGAAATATGAACACAGACAGATCAAAACTCAAGAAACAGCTCCCCCTTATGCTGACAGCCCTGCTGTTTGCGGTGCTGATGCTGCTGACGGCGGTTTTGATCGGCATGATAAGCGGAAGCCTGAGAAGCTCGCTGAACCTGCCCAGGGGGATGAACAAATCCGCTGTTCCGGGCGATCCCGGGCTTGCGGATGCCAGAGCAGCGATGACTCCCGGGTTCATAGGCATATCACGCCCCGGATCCAGAAAGTGCATCGTCGGCAACAGCAATGTATCGTATTCCATATACTCCGAGCTGTGTGTGTATCTCGCGGATTACCTGTCCGCCGAGCAGATAGACGAGATCACATCCAGTACCTGGACCGGGTATGTTACGGAAGAGAATTCGGTCTTCCTGCGTTTTCACAGTGAGTATCCGGATCTTGCGATCAGCAGTCTGGCCGACCTTGTGACCGGAAAGGAAAACAGCCGCAGCACCGTCGGAGCATATATATATGAAATGGTCCTGATCCCCGGTACGGAAAGCTCGGAAATGTCAAGACTTGCCGTAAGATCACTGGACGGCAGATGCCGTGAGTATATTCTCGGAGAACAGTCGGAAAAACTGACATCTGAAGCAATATCGAGGATAACCGGCGCGTATTCATTTCTTGACCTCTCTTTTGTCTTCGCATGTGAAGATGACAGTTTTTCAAATCTGAACCCCACAGAACCTGTAATTATAGATCCGGTGATCACGAAGAACATAATTATGACGGACAACACCGCCCAGTTTTTGATGCAGAAGTCGGCCGACATTTCGAGACTCATGCAGTTCTTCTCCATGAACCCGGACAAGCTGCTTAATTCCCGTTCGGATCCGTCAGTTTCGATGGTTTCGGACAGAACGGGGGTTTTGAGGGTATACCCGTCGAGCATCGAGTTTCAGGCGGCGGATGACGCGGCCCCTGATATTTCTCTTATTATCGGAAACACCGAGGAGATCGGGATACCGGAATATACCCGGGCAGCGTATTCCCTCATCTCATCTGTGCGGAGCCTGGGAAGCATGTATACGGGCGGTGACTGTGAGATACGTCTGGCGGGGATCAGTTCGGCTGACGGGCAGACGGAGCTCACATTCGATTACTGTTTTGACAATATAAAGATCTCGGGAATCGGACATGCGGTCACGGTTGTGTTCAGCAGGGCAAAGCTGGTATCGTTCGAGCTGTTTACCATTTCGGTGAAGGGGCTCGGTGCTTTCAGTGAAGCCTTTTCCGAATGGTGGTTCGACGATATCGCTCTCAAAGACCGCGGAAATATCGGAGCGGTCAATCTGGTATACAAGGGTGATTTCGTCAGGGAATCGCTTTCCGCAGAATGGTCAGCATCGCTGAAATAGGGAGGAGCAATGGAACACAAAAGAGTGGTGCCGGTCCTTCTGGCTGTCCTTCTGACAGCCTGCGTGATCGTGTCTGTCATAATTATCTCAAAGTACAGGCAGACGAACTTCGTACCCGCCGATTCCGTAAGCTCAATAATATCCATACTGGAGGCAGACGGAATAACGGTGGACAGATCCGCCGTCAGCAGAGAGATTGCAAGAGGGACGGTATACAGATGTGAATCGGCCGGATACGGAGCAAAAGTGGCCGAACTTCTCGGCGTCGGATCCGTCAGATCCACTTACGTGACTCCCGGCGGGGAGGCAACCGTCCTGGAGAACGGCGGAATAATAGTTTTTGGAAACGATTTTTCAATTAGATATTCAAAAAGCGGAGATACCAGCGGATCCGGGGCATCGGCTCCCTCAGTTTCCGAGGCGGGAATAGGGGAGTACACGGCGGACTGGGCTGAAGCGGCGCGGGCGGCAAGGGAGTTCGTCGACAGGGGCAGCAGCTCTTTCAAATCTGTCGGCGGCATAGAACTGGATACCGTAGTGCAGGGAGTGGCAAAAAAAGACCAAGACTTTTACGTGACATGTACGCGTACCCTGGACGATGTCGAGGTAACGGGAAACGAGATGCTTTGCGTAGTAAGAGAAGGTGAAGTGATCGAAGCAGAAGGAACGTGGAATTTTCTGGTTCCCGGGGAAACATCACCGGTACGCATGGTGAATGTTCCCAGCATACTGTTTAACGCGAGAGGGGATATCGTGTCCAGTGCCGGTGCCGGAAACGGGGTTAAGATCCTCCGGATCACGAGATGCTACACCATGCTGTACGACAATGAAAGCAGCGGTTTTTTCCTGGTCCCGTGCTGGAAGATCGATACAGATATCGCAGGGGAGTTCATATATAACGGAATAAATGGTGAATTTTGCACAAAAAAGCAATAGGGTCACTCCCGGGGTTATGATATATTGTGCTATCATTTATTAAAAATGTGAAAATACTATAAAATTCCTATTTCATTTTTCCCGCCAAACTGGTATAATCCATCTTACGTCTAAATGACATATGATAAAATCTTGATTATTGTGCGGACCGGCTTTCGCAGACTGGTCCGCTCTTAAATGATTTGAAAGGCCAAAACTTTCAGGATATGGAAAAAATCGTAATAAACGGCGGTCACAAACTGACCGGCGAAGTGGAGATCTCAGGATCGAAAAATGCGGCTCTGCCGATCATATACGCCTGTGTGCTTGTAAAGGGGAAGTGTATTCTCGAGAATATTCCCGAAATCTCAGATATCACTTATTCCTTTGAGATCATCAGAGGGATCGGCGCCAGAGTCAGAATGATCGACAGGACAACATACGAGATCGACTGCACGGACGTGCAGCCCTGCTGCTCTGACTATGATCTGGTAAGGAAGATCCGCGGATCGTACTATCTTCTGGGTGCTGAATTCGGTCGTTTCGGAAGATCTAAAGTCGGCATGCCGGGCGGGTGCAATTTCGGAGTAAGACCGATCGACCAGCATATCAAAGGCTTTGAAGCCCTCGGCGGCATCGCAGTGACTGAAGGAGGTTATGTTGAGATCACCTCCAAAGAGGGCGCGAAGGGAGCCAACATTTATTTTGACGTGACGAGCGTGGGCGCTACTCTCAATATAATGATCGCCGCCGCTGTCGCTGACGGTGACACTGTCATCGAAAATGCGGCAAGGGAGCCACATATCGTTGACTGTGCCAACTTCCTGAACACCTGCGGCGCAAGGATCAGCGGCGCCGGATCAGACGTCATTAAGATCAAGGGAGTCAGGGAACTGCACGGCTGCACGTATGCGATAATACCCGATATGATCGAGGCGGGATCGTTCCTGGTGGCGGCAGCGGCCACAAGAGGCTGCGTCAGGGTCAACAACTGTATCCCGAAGCACCTTGAATCGATAACGGCCAAGCTTGAGGAAATGGGCGCGGTGATTGAGGAATTCGATGACGCGGTCCAGATCTCATGCGAAGACATAGAACTGAAGAAGACGAACGTCAAAACGCTTCCGTACCCGGGATTCCCGACGGATATGCACCCCCAGATGTCAGCCCTTCTCTGCACGGTCGACGGGACCAGCTACATCAATGAAGGTATATACGAGAACAGGTTCCGTTACGTGGAGGAACTGAAGAGGATGGGCGCCAGGATCAAGGTGGACGGCAGGATCGTCGTGATCGAAGGCGGAACGCAGCTTTCCGCCGCACCGGTGGAAGCCACAGACCTGAGAGCAGGAATCGCGATCATGATCGCCGCGCTGGCCGCAAACGGCCAGACTGAGATTTCGGAGATCAGCCGGATCGAAAGAGGGTACGCCGATATATGCGAGAAAATGCGTTCTCTCGGGGCTGATGTGAAGAAAGTCAGTTTTCCCGATCCGGTCAACACAAGGATCGCTAACTGAACACATAACAAAGGAAAGGCGGGCATTCCGCCTTTTTTGGACGATATGGAAAGAAAACTAACAAAGCCGAAACTGGATGACCGCATGATGAGCGCAGCTTCCTTCGTCAACAGAGGAGACGTGGTGGCAGATGTGGGAACTGATCACGGATACCTTCCAATTTACCTGATCCTGTCAGGGATCATTCCTTTTGCAGTGGCCTCTGACATAAGAGAAGGCCCTCTCGGCAGGGCCAGGAAAAACGCCCGTAAGTACGGCGTCGATCAAAAAATGAAGTTTGAACTGTCAGACGGGCTGGCATTCCTCGAGGACGGCTGCCCGGTTGACGATATCATTATCTGCGGCATGGGCGGAGAAACTATAATATCAATAATCGAAGCATCTGACTATCCCAAAAAAAACGGGGTAAGACTGATCCTTCAGCCAATGACGAAAGCTTTTGAACTGAGAGAATATCTGTACTCCGGCGGATTTGAGATCATGGATGAAATGCTTTCTGAATCCGGAGGAAAGATATATTCGTGCATGCTGACCCGGTATACCGGCAAAAGCAGAAGCGTCTCCTTCGCAGCAAAAATGCTGGGAGAGAAGAATATTGAAAACAGAAGCAATCTGTTTGAAAGGTATGCCCTGTCCATAAGGGACCGAATCAGAAAACAGGTGCGCGGAATGGAAAAAGGCGGAGGATCCTCAGCCGAACTGAAAGAAAGACTAAAAGAGATCGAGGAGATAACATGAAAGTTATTGATTTCTACAGCGAACTTGAAAAGCTATATCCCCGTGAGCTTTCCTGCCCTTGGGATAATGACGGTATAATGGTATGCGGTGATCTGGGATCGGAAATACGGAAAGTCGCGATATCCCTTGACGCGTCACTTGCGGCTGTCAGATTTGCGGCAGCGTGTGGAGCGGATTTGCTGCTTACCCACCATCCCATGCTGTTCCGCGGAACGAAGGCCGTCAGTGAACAGAACCTGGGCGGCAGGAAGATAATCACGGCTTTGGGAAGTGGTCTGTCGGTGATATCGCTCCACACCAGGCTGGACGCCGGTGACGGAGGGGTCAATGACTGTCTGGCGGATGTCCTGGGGCTTAAAGTGCTGGGAAAATTCGGCGATGCGGAATCTCCCGAACTCGGAAGGATCGCGGAAACGGAACCGATAAGAGGGGATGAACTGGCCTGCCTGGTCAGGGACAGACTGGGATGCAGAGCCGTCAGGTACACGGGAGAGCCCGGCAAGACCATCAGGAGGGTCGGTATTTGCGGCGGAGACGGAAAGGACTTTCTCCAGGCGGCTGCGGATAAAGGCTGCGACGCGTACATCACCGGAGATGCAGGATATAACGCTGCTCAGGACATTTCAGACGAAGGGCTCGCGGTCATAGAAGCGGGACATTATCATTCAGAAGCGCCTGTGTGCGGAAGACTGGCGGAGCTTTGTGCTATGATCTGCGGGGCTGAGACAGAATTTTTCGATTCCTGTGCATACAAGGTTATGTGAAACCCGTCAAAAAGCAGTATTATATATACAACTGTTGAATTTCTGATTTCCATGTGGTAAAATAACTGGGATGTTGAAAAAGACATTTTTTCATTTTATATAGCATTATGCAAGATATCTGAAAGGATTTTCCAAAAATGAGCAACAGCAGAACAAAAACAACCGCAAACCAGAAATTGAAGAAGATTCTGATCGTAGCGGCCGTAGTGGTCATTACCGCTGCGCTGATCGGACTGGCGGTATACAATTCATGCGCCAATGACGGAACAGCGCTCAGGTCTCAGACAGCTATGCAGTCCGAGAACTTCAAGATCGACGGCGCCATGATGTCATACCTTTATTCTGTTAACTTCCAGAATTTCTCCGGCTATTTCAACTCCCTCGGCGTTGATACTTCCAAATCCTTGAAAACGCAGAAATGCCCGTTGACAACTAACGGAACCTGGTTCGACTATATCATGCAGTCAGCTGAATCGGAGGCGTCCGAGATACTGGCGCTGTGCGAGCAGGCAAAGAAGAACGGAGTGGAACTTGACGCGGATGACCTCAAGACCATAGATACATATACGGAACAGCTGAAAGAGACTGCAAAAGGATACGGTTACTCAGACGTCAACACGTATCTCTACGCGCTGGCGAGAAATCCGGTCAAACTGCAGGATGTTGTAAACTGTCTGAAACTCAGTTCGCTTGCGACAAAATACAGCCAGAAGTTCAATGACGAGATCGACCTCTCCGAAGAGAGAATGGAAAAATACTATGAGGACAACAAAGAGTCCTTTGACGGTGTAGACTACTACACCTGGACTGTCAAGGCGGAAGATTTTGAGGCTCAGGACGACAAAACCACAGCCCAGCTCGCCCAGGAACTTTCCGATGCCATGAGCAAGGTTGAAAGCGTAGACGCATTCGTGTCCATGATCCGTGCGCAGGTGGAAGCTGATGTCGTTGCGGAAGAAGGCGAAACGGAGGAAGCCCTTGAAGCAAGACGTCAGGCAAAAGTGGACGAAGCATTCAAAGAACACGCTCTCAAGGCCAGCCTGCCTGAAGTCGTTGCCGCGTGGGCATTCGGCGATGACGCCAAAGCCGGCGAGACATTCGTTGAAACAAACGATGAGAAGGACATCTTCACACTTTATATGCTTGCAAAAGAATCCTACAGGCAGGATGAAAAGACCAGGAATGTGAGACATATACTGTTCTCGAACAGCAAATATGAGGACGATACAAAAGCTCAGGAAGTGCTTGGCATGTTCCTTGCGGACAAGACTGAAGAGAAGTTCACCGAGCTCTGTGCCGAATACTCCGACGACACCGGTTCTAATACGACAGGCGGACTTTACGAGAACGTATATCCCGGACAGATGGTAGCTGAATTCAACGACTGGCTGTTCGATCCTGCGAGGGCAGAAGGCGATACAGACGTGGTCAAGGCCGAAAGCACCGGCTGGCACATCATATGGTATCTGGGAGAAAGCAACATTACGCGCTGGCAGGTCAGCGCGCAGAGCGCTTTGCGTTCCGCTGACTATCAGGATATGATCTCTCAGTACAGTGATGCAATCAAGACAAATGATTCAGTAGTAAATCTGATCGCAGGCTGATAAAGGCTGATAAATCGGAAACAACAGGCAAGCAGGGGAGACTTTTCTCCCCTTTTTTGCTGCCCGAAAGTTGACACCTTTTTTCTAAACTGGTATACTTCATTTGCAGAAAACGATTATTGGAGAATCTGATGATTTTTGAAAAATGGCTGATCCCGGATAAGATATTCAGCAGTTTTACTGACGTTACACCGGAAATGCTCCGGGAACTCGGGATCAGGTATATCTTTTCGGATATAGACAATACACTGGCAACTTATGATGATTCCGTGCCGCCTCCCGAAACGGAGAAATGGCTGGGAAAAGTCAGGGACAAGGGAATCAGTGTCATATTTGTTTCAAACAATGATAGGGGCAGGGTCGAGAAATTTGCAAACGCGGCCGGACTGCCATGCTACTGGAAGGCTGCGAAACCGGCCACAAAAGTACTGAGACAGGCAATGTCGGATGCCGGTGCCAAGCCGGAGAACTCCCTTCTGTTCGGCGATCAGCTTCTGACTGACGCTGCGGCAGGCAGGAGACTGGGGATGAGGGTGTTCATCGTGCCGCCGATCAGGGACAAGAGATCCGTTTTTTTCAGATTTAAAAGGCGGATCGAAAAACCATACTTAAAAAAATACTACAAAACCAAAAAGGAACGAAAGGGTGATCTGTGATGGAAAAGATGGAAAAACGGTACGAACTGCTGAGAAGGGAAATGGGAAAAATCGGAGTAGATGCGATATACGTCAGCTCCGCCGAGAACCACCAGTATGTAACTGATTTTGACAACCCGGACGGCTGGGCATTCATTACCATGGACAAAGCATGGGTATATGCGGATCCGAGATACATAGAAGCTGCAAGAGCGGAAGCCACGTCTCTCTGCAAGGTCTGTCTTCCGGGCGAACCTACAATACCGTCGGTCTGTGCCGAGGAAAGTATAAGAACGATCGGATATGAAGACTTCAAACTTACGTGCGCGGAGCTTGAAAGACTCAGAAAATCGTTCGAGGGGCAGGACATCAGATTTGTTCCCCTGGGAGGAATGCTGACTTCGCTTAGAGAATTCAAGACTGATGATGAGGTGGCGTCTATCGTTGCAGCGCAAAGAATAGCAGAGGCGGCATTTGACCATATCTGCAAAGTGCTGACATATGATATGACCGAAGTCGAAGTTGCGGCAGAGCTGGAGTATTACATGAAAAAGCATGGCAGCCAGAAGCCGTCGTTCGATACGATATGCGTTTCCGGCACCGCATCTTCGCGCCCTCACGGAGTGCCGAGGAACGTGAAGCTTGAAAAAGGGTTCCTTACAATGGACTTCGGCGCAATGGTAAACGGGTATCACTCCGACATGACAAGGACCGTCGTGATCGGGAAGGCCGACAGCGACATGAAAAGACTGTACGATACAGTGCTGAAGGCACAGCTGGCTGCAGAAGCCGCCGTGGCCGAGGGCAAGAAGAATTTTGACATTGACAAAATAGCGCGGGACATTATTTACTCAGCAGGGTACGAAGGGAAATTCGGTCACGGGCTCGGTCACGGGGTCGGACTGGAGATCCATGAGGAGCCGAGGCTGTCTCCTAAGACCGGGGATGAGGTGCTTAAGGCCGGTCAGATCGTGACAGTTGAACCGGGCATATACATCGAGGGACTTTACGGATGCCGTATTGAGGATATGATGTATGTTACGGAGACCGGAGCCGATCTGCTGACCGACTGTCCGAAGGAACTTATCGAACTGTGAAAAAAAGAGCAGGTCAGGCGCCGATAGGCGATGACCTGCTTTCGCAAAACGCGGTCTATTTTTGAGGTTTCCTTCTGACACATCCGGCAAGAGCCGCACCGATCACAGTCCCGAAGGCGGAATTGTCAGGGATTATGAAGTTCATGTCAAACATCTGATTGAGGGTATCGAACACGGTTTTTGCCTGGATGACCACTGAAAGATTTCCGGTCAGGATCACATCCTTTATCTGATAGTTTCTGGCTGCGAATATGGATACCATTCCAATGGTCTCAAACACCATGTTTATAATTCCCAGAGCTATGTCTTCCCTTGTGGCCAGATCGCTGATGCTGCCGAAATTGGATGCCGTCATGACGTCGGAGAAACCCGGGAGAATATCAGATTTGGTGATGTCGCTGATCTTAAGGTCCACATTGCTCAGATTTCCGTTTTTCGCCAGTTCGGATACATGGTCCACATTGTCCATGGAGAGCATTTTCTTGGACAGGCCTACCAGTGTGCCGCCGCCAACGCCGGTGCCGCCGAGGTAAACGGGCTCCTGCCCGGCTTCCGCGTAAACCAGGGCAGTGCCTGTGCCGCAGCTTGTTACCAGAGCCCGGTCTAGTCCGGAAAGGTACAGACCGCCGAGCCCGATCGACTTGAATTCTTCAACATGCCGGCATTCAAGGCCGTAAATGGGTTTTGAAATGTATGAACTTCCAGCCCCCGTAACCATCACGCGGCTGATGTCAGACAGATCCAGGCCGTTCTGATCCAGAAATTTGCCGAAAGCTCCGTATACGGAAGTGATCGGGTCTGTTGCGCGGACCAGTATCGGGGTCATGAGAGGGCAATCCGGGTTGCCGATGTTGAATCCTACGATCTTGGTCGTGCTGCCGCCTATATCTATACCTATGATAATGTTATCCATCCGGTTTCTCCAATCCGCAATGCTGCAGTTTTTTTGAAGTGCAGAGTTTCTCTGAACTGGATTATATATTACGTTACAGAAAAAATCAACAAGCCGTGAGCACGGAGCTCTTCATTTCTCCAAGTGAGGGGCAGCCGGCCACACATGTTTTGAGGAAAGAAGTCTATGCTTACTGTAAAAGATCATGCGGCCGTATCAGGCGCTCTGATTGAAAAGAAGCTGTTCATATTTGACATGGATGGCACGATCTATCTGGGAAACAGGCCCTTCGGCAGCGCTGTCAGATTTATAAACGAACTGAGGAAGAACGGGAAGAAAGTGATCTTCTTTACCAATAACGCCTCCCATTCCCCGGATTTCTATATGGAAAAACTTGAAAGACTTGGATTTGCGCCTTCCAGGCAGGAGCTTTGCACTTCAGGAGATGTCACATGCGCGTTTCTGAATCTTCACAGACCCGGCAAGAGAGTTTATCTGGTAGGAACTCCTGAACTGTATGACCAGTTCCGCGGATACGGGATACCGATGGCCTGCGACAGGGACGGCATATGCGGTGAACAGGAACCTGATATTGTAATAACGAGCTTTGACACGACTCTTACGTATTACAAGATCGAAAAGGCGTGCGCCTTTATACGCAGCGGAGCGGAATATCTGAGCACGCATCCGGATTTCAACTGTCCCACCGAAAACGGACCGGTCCCGGACAGCGGGGCGATTGCCGCCATGGTGGAAGCATCCACCGGAAAAAGACCGGTTTACTTCGGAAAACCATCGTCAAAGGTCGCCGATATGATCTCGGAGATGGCCGGCGTCCGCGCCGAGGATATGGTGGTGTTCGGTGACCGCATGTATACCGACATAGCTCTCGGAAAGCGCAACGGTATTCTTTCCGTGCTGGTACTGACCGGGGAAACGACGCTCCGGGACGTTGAGGAGGCTGAGGAAAAGGACAGACCCGACATTATGCTTGATTCGCTTGATGAAGCCAGCAAACTGATGTGGAACAATTAACAAGCCGTGAAATTTGCGTATTATAACAAAAAAGAGGGAGTCCAATTGTGCAAATGCCCAAATATGCCGTATTGTGTTGATTATAGCGGAAATTGGTGATATAATTACGCTTGTAATTTTGTCGGATATGCGCGGAAATCAGCATGCTTGCATATGCGGTACAGCATATGTGTGTCTCAGGCAAGAATGCAGAAATCCAGATTTTTCCGGGAGGAATCTCAGTTATGAAAAAAGCAGTTTCCCTTGTCTTGGCCGTGATTATGCTTTCAGCATTGCTGCTTACAGGCTGCACAACGCTTGTCGGCGATGACAAAGGCGCTATAATCGATATGTATATCACCACGGAGGTGTACAATTTCGACCCTCAGGTCAGCATAACGGACACCGCTATGCTGAAGGTCTTCAGCCTTTGCTATGAGGGCCTGACAAGACTCGATAAAAACGGAAAATGGCAGAATGCCCTTATGAAAAACTATTCCGTGGACAAAGATAATGAAGAAGAGTTTTCCATCCTGATATACCTTAAGAACAGCTACTGGACAGACGGAAGGACCGTCCAGGCGGCGGATTTTGCATATTCATGGAAGAGACTGCTGGATGCCAACGCCAAGAATGAAGCAGCTTCACTGCTCTATGACGTAAAGAACGCGCTGGACATCAAGCTCGGGGATGCCAGTATAGACGATCTCGGAGTGGCTGCCGTGGACACCTACACTCTGAAAGTAACGTTTGAGAGAAAGGTCGATCTTAACAGATTCTTTGAAAACTGCTCTTCTGTCGCACTCTCCCCGCTTCGTGAGGATGTTATCTCAAGATACGGCGATGAGCTGTGGGCAAAGAAGGGAACATATATCATTACCAACGGCCCGTTTACTCCCAAGACGATAGACTACCCCAATCTGCTCAGGCTTGAGAGATCTCCATATTACTATCTGGACAGGAATAAAAACGAGAATCTGGACAAGTACGTAATACCATACAGACTTCTTACCAATTACTTCAGAGGGGATCTGAATGCTCAGCTCGACGCGTTCAATGAGGGAAGCATCTTTTACCTCGGCGAGCTGCCTCTTGACAAGAGAGCAGAACTCAAGGGTGACGCAGTG
This sequence comes from Clostridia bacterium, assembly GCA_017454465.1. GTDB lineage: Bacteria > Bacillota > Clostridia > Oscillospirales > CAG-272 > UMGS1696. Next base: position 13,979 of record JAFTCY010000023.1, on the reverse strand, counting down.
ATCTCGGACATGATGGCGACACACACCTATGTGATAAACACAAAGAACGAGCTTCTGTCGGATCCCAGGGTCAGGGAAGCGCTCTCGCTGGCGATAGACAGGGAAGCGGCTGCTGAGATCCTGACCTTCGCGAAGCCCGCGACCGGATATATTCCCGAAAAAGTTTTCAACACCGGCAGGGGCACGTCATTCAGGAATGCTAACGGCGATGTGCTCGGGACGACCCAGGACCTTGCCAAGGCAAAATCTCTTCTTGCCGAAGCCGGTATCAGCGGCGGAAGCTTCACGCTCACTGTAAGAAATACTGAGGCCGACACAGCACTGGCCAAGTATGTAACCGGAGAGTGGGAAAAGCTTGGCTTTGACGTGACCGTGAACAAAATAAGAGCAGGCAGAAACGAGACGGAAACAGACCTGACAGACGATTCGTTTGAGCTTCTCTACGATTCCGGGGATTTTGATATCATCGCGATCGATATGACCATGCTCTCACCGGACCCGTTCTCGGCGCTTTCCCAGTTTGCCGTGAGATATTCCGGAAACGGAGTGGACATGTATTCCGAGAACTATGACCTGTACCCCAACATTTCAGGATACGCAAGCGAGGAGTACGATGCACTGATAGACGCGGCGCATAACTCGGCCAGCGAGAGTGAAAGAGCAGAAAAACTTGCCGAAGCGGAAAAACTCCTGCTGAAGGATATGCCGGTCATCCCGATCGTGTTCCTGCAGGACGCGTATCTTATAAGCGGAGAGCTGTCCGGAATCACTGAGGATTACTACGGAGTTGAGAATTTCAACCGGGTGCAGCTGAAGGACTACATGACGTACAAAGCTGCCACTGAAGAAGCTAAATAGGGAACAGCATCAAAAAGCATACAGAACGGGAAGTTAACGCTTCCCGTTTTCACAAGGAAGGGAGAAATATGCCGGAAAAGATAACGAATACAAATGAGATAAAGGTGTTTATCCTTTATCTCCTTGAGAAGATCGGTTATCCGCTGACTTTCAACGAGCTGGCCTCGATCATAATAAAGGACGATTTTGTAGATTATTTTGACTTTGCGGCCAACTTTCATGAACTGATCGAAAACGGACAGATAAAAAGGAACGAGTCACCGGACGGAGACGGGGCGTCAGAGACATATGAACTGTCCGAGACAGGGAGGCTGGTCTCCCGTGGAATGGCAGGTGAAGTCCTGTCGAAAAGCGCAATGGAAAAAAGCTACATCAGCGCCCAGAGGCATCTCTCACTGGAAAAAAGGGACGCGGTGATGAGCAATGATATAGAGAGTATAGGGCCTGACAAGTACATATTCAACTGTCAGATCACTGACCGGGACGGTCTCGTATTCAAGCTGTCACTGAGGGCGGATTCTTTCGAGCAGGTGGAAAAGATGAGAAAGGCATTTGAGGACAGACCGGATGTAATAAGCAGAGGCCTGATATCACTTACGACAGGTGACATAGAGTATCTGATTTCCGGAAGATAGGGCGGCGAAAGCTGCCTTTTTTCTTTTATCTTGTGCTCGGACGGAAAAGTTTAAGATATAAAATAATTAACATGGCCATTTTGCATAAAAGGCATAGATATTCAACAGAAAATTTAGTAAAGGTATTGACAGGTGGAAATTTCGTGATATAATGTGCATAATTAGAAGTATCGTTTTCATTTTGAGGTCCATTTGGAACAGAATCTGGCGAAAATCATTGCATCCGTCAAATCCGGTGACGAATCCGCTTTTGCACTTCTTGCCGACAAATATAATGTTCTCATAAAAGCTTCCGTGGCGCGGTTCCGTCCGTCATTTGAAAAAAATGCTGATACGATCACCGACCGGGAAGACATAGAGCAGATAGCAAGAATGGCTCTTTACAAGGCCGCAGTTAATTACAGAGGCGGATCCGGCGAAGAATATGACGGAGTCACCTTCGGATTGTTCGCAAAGATATGTATAAATAACTCTCTTGTCTCGGCACTGCGCGAGCAGAACAGCCGTTTCACCACCGTAAAGAAGCGGAGAGATCTGTTGAACGGTGCGCTGGGAGCAGAAAGAGAGATACCGGAGAATTTCTCCGAAAGAGTTAATTCAGCACTTTCAAAATTCGAAAAACAGGTCCTTGAGTGTTTCATTTCCGGGAAATCCGTACGTGAGACCGCCGATTTCCTTGACAGGAGTCAGAAATCGGTGAGCAATGCCTTGTACAGACTGAAAGCCAAGTTGAAGGGACTTTTTACAAATTAAATACGGTTTAACTTCCTGTGGATTGTCCGCCCAGGAATTTAAATAAAGCCCAGTGCTTAGCTCAGCAGCGTTGTTTTCAAGGTAACTGAAGGATTGCGTAGGGCAATTTCAAAAATAAAAAGTGAGGAAAGACAAATGTTCGAGGACAAGACCTTAGTGTGCAAAGAATGCGGAAATGAATTCGTATTCACAGCAGGTGAACAGCAGTTCTATGCAGAGAAGGGTTTCCAGAATGAGCCCCAGAGATGCAAGGAATGCCGTGACAAGAGAAAGAATGCAAACCGTGAGCAGAGAGAAATGTTCACAGCAGTTTGCGCAAACTGCGGCAAGGAAGCTAAAGTTCCTTTCCAGCCCAGAGATGACAGGCCGGTATATTGCAGCGAATGCTTTGCTGCAATGAAAGAGCAGCAGTAATTACGGTTTCCGTTTTTACGGGATACAGTTTGCCGTAACAAGAGACTGTGGGAATGGAACCTTTCCATTTTCCACAGTCTTTTTGCTTGTATACAAAAGGACGTGTTTATGGCTAAGAACTTTGCAAAGATAATAGCGGCAGGTATGGTATTCGTCCTGCTTTCGGTGTCATGCGCCCCTGTACCCGGTCCGGGCTATGTTTCCGAAGATCCGGTGACGGAGCAGGAAACACTTGAATCATTGAGAAGCCGTATCAGATATATAATACACGGTGGCGGAAAACTGGAAGGGCATAACCTTTACGGTGAAAGGAAATACTTCACATGCTCCAACTCCATGGAGGGATTCAGACAGTGCATAGATTCAGGGTGCGAGTTCATTGAGACCGATTTCAGTTTCACTTCCGACGGTGAGCTCGTCTGCATACACGACTGGTATCCTTCATATTCCGATGATATTGGATTTGAAGGCGATGTTCTGCCCCTTGAGAAATTTCTCAGCACAAGAATATTCAGGCAGTACACTCCGGTTTCCGCCGACATGCTGGCTGATCTTCTCAGAAGCAATAAGGGCATATATATCATTACCGACATAAAAGACAATAATCTGGCCGGGCTTGGATACATCGCGGAAAAATATCCTGATCTCAGAAACAGGTTCATTGCGCAGATCTACTCGGAGTCTGAGTATGATCCGGTAAGGGAACTCGGTTTCGAATACATAATATACACTCTGTACAGGCTGGACTGGAACGCCAAGGTGGATACGGCCGAACACTGCAGATTCGCATCGGAGAATCCTCTTGCTGGCATAACTTTTTCGTATGAGCTCTGTGAGATTCCCGGGTTCGTTGAGGAAATGAAGAGTTCCGAAGCGCCTCTTTTCGTGCACACAGTCAATGACACCGAAGACCAGATGCGCTATTTTGAAATGGGAATACAGGGAGTGTACACAGATGAAATCGCTCCCAAATAGAAGACGGGGTATAAAAAGCTATGTACAAACGGCGCCCGTAGTGATATAATACAGGATGAGTTATTATTGTGGTTTGGCAGCAAATGCCGGATTCGGAGCACCGAATGGAAAACAGAGAATCGAACGGAAAAGCGTATAGCCGCGGGAAGCCCGCTGAAAATATAATAATCGGCAGAAACGCGGTCATTGAGCTTCTGAGATCCGGAGCTCCGGTAGAAAAGATATATGTGTCCGGCAGGGACGGCAACATCAGGACCGTGTTCCAGCTGGCAAAGGAAAAAGGGATCACTGTCATACAGTCGAAGACGGAGACTCTTGACAGAATGGCAGCATCAACCAATCACCAGGGCGTCATTGCCGTTTGTGGGGAAAAAGAGTATTCTTCGGTCGATGAGATCCTGGAGTCCGCCAGAGCCAGAGGTGAGATGCCTCTTGTGGTGATATGTGACGGAATTGAGGATCCTCACAATCTGGGTGCTATCATCAGAAGCGCTGAATGCTGCGGAGCCCACGGGGTGATAATTCCAGAGCGAAGGTCCTGCGGGTTGACTTCGACAGTTTCAAAAGCTTCAGCTGGCGCGCTTGCCTACATGAAGATAGCTAAGGTAGTCAACATAGCACAGACAGTTGAAAAACTAAAAAAAGAAGGCATGTGGACTTTTGCCGCCGAAGCGGGGGGCACTGACTATTTCGATCTTGACTGGCATGTTCCCTGCGCGCTGGTCATGGGAGGAGAAGACAGCGGAGTGAGCAGGCTGGTGAAAGAAAAGTGTGACTTCACTGCATCGATCCCGATGTACGGGAAAGTCAACTCACTTAACGTTTCCGCCGCTGCTGCGGTGCTGCTGAGCCATGCCGCGAGAATGCAGAAAAATGCTAAACCGTGACAAAACTGTAATACATTATATACATATACGCAAGATTTAAGAAACTAGCAAAGAAGAGGATGATTGAATGTTGAATCAGCCGGAAGACCCCAGGACCGATAAGATGGATCCCGCGGATATCAATATAGAAGATGACACACCTGCTTTCAATGAAGAGCCGGATTTCAGCGCGCTTCTTGAAAACCATATTATGGATGAGACGGTGGGCAGATCTTCTGAAAGCAGCGACGGGTTGCTGGCAGAAGCCGGGCTGCTGCCTGAAATCGAGGAGCCCTTAAAGGAGAGCCCCTCTGTTTCCGCACTCCCCGAAACCAGCAAATACAGCGGATTCGTCAAGGAATATGTGCTGGATGAAGGAGATATCCAGAACGCAGAACCGGTTGCAGACGCGCCCCGGCCCACGGAGCCGGAGCAGGCAGGCGACGGGGCGGATTCCCCAGAGAATGATATACCCCGCGAAGAGTTTGATACTGAGTTCTTCGATGAGTCCGAGGACGGACAGCCCGGTGAGGGATATCCGGCCGAGTACCCGGCCGAATACCCGGAAAATGATCCGGACGGCTACTATGAAGATGATGACGCCAGTGAGCATCCGGAGGCACATATAGATGACCTTGAACTTCCTTTCGATTATCTTGAGGTTTTTGCCGAAGACGATAAGAAGAGCAAAAAGCCGGGATTGTTCAGCAGGATAAAATCATCCTTCAAATCACGGAAAAAAAGAGGGAATGAGAACCAGCTGGAGATGGAATTTCCTGAGGAAGACCAGAACTCCGAGGTATATAACGATGGAGCAAGCGGTTACGGACCGGCAGAGGAGCCGGATGACCGCGGATACGAGGAAGCCGGATATACTGAAGATGAATACAGCGGTGAATATGAGGAGACCGGGTATCCGGAAGACGGGTATACTGATGAATACGAGGAACCCGCTGCCGACGCTCTGAACTATGAAACGGAAGAATATGCACCGGAATCTTATGAAGGGGAGCCTGCCGGCGAAGAACAGGCAGATGAACAGGCTTCATATGAGGATGGTACTTCCTATACAGATTCCGAGATCAGTTCGGATACCCCGGCAGATCTGTTTGAAGGGCTGCCGGAGGATATCCATGCTGAGCAGGATCAGCTGGAGCCTGCCGAACCGGATGGAGAATTCGATGATACCGGAGCAGGGGATGAGTCGCATAATGAAGGCGCGGAAGACGGAGAGCCTGAAGAGGCGCCGGAAACAGAGCCGGACGATGGATATGAAGCTCCCGAAGAACCGGAGCAGTTCGATCCTGCGGACAAAGACCTGATGGTAGCCTTCGGACTTGACGGAGACGGTGAAAAGAAGAGCCGGGCTGAAAGCAGGGCAGAAAGAAAAGAATCAAGAAAGGCCGGCAGAACGAAGGAGTTCAAGCTTGACAGGCCTGAATTCATAGACAAATCGCAGATAAAAGAACTGAGGGAGAAGTACAAGAGAAAGGCAACAGGCCTTCTGATCAGGCTCTGCCTGTGTGTGATCATTGCCATAGGACTTCTCATATATGAGAACATTCCTGCAATATCCGGACTGTTCGGCGGTGCCCAGCAGCAACTGAGCGGAGCCGTGAATCCCGTGCTTTACCCCGTCGTATACGCTATGATAAGCCTCCAGCTGATGCTGCTGTGCTGCCTGTGCGCATATGAGGAGATCCTCAAGGGATTCAAGAGCCTTTTCAAGGGGACACCAAGGCCGGAGTCAGTAACGGCCGTGCTTGCGGTGCTCGGTATTGTCTATTCGATAGTCGAGCCTAGTGTCATAAAGACAGGCGAGGCGCCGGCGATGTTCAATTTCGTCGTTGCCCTGGCTGTGATACTCACATTGGTTTATTCCACATACAACAACAAGCGAGAAATGATGAATTTCCGTATCGTTGCCAGCAAGAAGCCAAAACACATCGTTAAAAAGCTTGCCGATGATGAGACTTTAGGCGAACTGAACGCATTTGATGAGTCTGCTGATTCGGGCGATGTCATGAAGATCGAGAAAACAGATTTTATCGACGGATTCTACGCCAGACTTGACAAGCCGGATGCATCAACAGGTTCATTTATCACTTTCGTGATGAGCATTTCGGTTGCCCTGGCGGTAATAGTCGGTATATTCTCCGCCTTCAAGGGAGACACCGCGGCGCAGGTCTGCCGGAACATATTCATAAGCGTTCTTGCCTTCACTCCGATATCGCTTTTCATATCGTTCTCGTATCCCTTCTTCAGAGCCAACAGATCGGCTAAGAAGTACAACAGTACGATTATCGGTGAAACATCTCTTGAGGAGTATTCCAACGCGTCAATAATAAGCTTTGACGATAAGAACGTATTTCCTTCATATTCGGTGAAAGTACAGAACATCCGCATTTATAACAACGCAAGGATTGACAGGGTGCTGTACTATGCAGCTTCTGTATTCGCTTATGCGGGAGGTCCTCTCCAGGATGTTTTCGAACTTGCTACCAAGGATATGGGCAACTCACAGGATGTCCAGATCTTTGAGGCGGACAGGGGATATCTGGCAACAAGGGTCGACGGAGTCAATATCATATTCGGAAATGATGAAACACTGCTTGACAGGGGCTTTGACATTCCGTCCAGCGCAACCGAGGACGATGTTGATTTCTCTGACGAACTGTCGGTTATGTATATGTTCAGGGAAAGCAAACTTGTAGCCAAGATGTATATCAAATATGTCATGGATCCTGATATAGACATGATCCTCAAACAGCTTTCCGGAGACGGACTGCGTGTCTGTGTACGTACTTTCGATCCCAACATTGACGAAGATATGATCTGGAAAAAACTCAACAACAAGCAGATGCGGCTTCAGATCATAAGATATGCGGATGCGGATGAAGTTGAGAATTTCGAAGAGAAGGCGGACAGCGGACTGGTTACAAACGGCTCGCCGAAATTCCTGCTGCAGGTCATTTCGTTCTGCGGAAGGGTGCTTCAGGCAAGAAAGACGAACGTGGCTCTCTGCACCCTTTCGATAATGATAGCCATAGCGATAATGATACTGATGCTGCTGACTGGCGCACTCAACGGAATGAATTCTCTCCTGATTGCGCTGTATCACCTTATCTGGCTGATCCCCATTTACATATCGGCAAGCGTACATGTAAAATAAGAAAGACCAAGGAGTTACGGGAGGATAGACATATTCTCCCGTATTTTTTCGAGATGAGAGAAGATATAAGAAGCTTTATCGGCAACGTGCAGAAACCGGGCAGGTACACCGGCGGAGAAACGGGAAGCGTATACAAGGATCCCGGAAAAGTCAGGATGAGAGTGGCCTTCTGTTTTCCGGACCTGTATGAGATAGGTATGTCAAATCTTGGCATGAGGATACTCTGTGACTGCTTCAACAATGTGGACGGCGTATGGTGCGAAAGAGTGTACGCTCCGTGGATAGATATGGAAGCGGAAATGAGGAAACGCGGGATACCGCTGTTTACTCATGAAAGCGGCGATTCTGTAGGCGGGTTTGACGTAGTCGCTTTTACGATGCAGTATGAACTATGTTATTCCACGGTACTGAACATGATGGATCTGGCCGGTATTCCGTTGAGGCGTGATAAACGCGGTGCGGACGGCCCGGTCATACTGGCCGGAGGTCCGTGCTCATATAATCCGGAACCGATGGCGGAATTCGTAGATGTTTTTTCCATAGGCGAGGGTGAGGAGGCTCTGCCGGAATTTGCCAGGCTGTATCTTGAAATGAAGGACTCCGGCGCATACAGCAAAGAATCGTTCCTTTACAGGGTCGCCACTGAATTGAAGGGCTTTTATGTTCCTTCGCTTTATGAGATCACATACAATGAGGACAAGACTATAAGATCGATCGACGTTCGGGATGAAAGGGTCCCGAAAACAGTCGTAAAAAGGGTCGTTGAGGACTTTGACAAATGTTATGTTCCGCTGGATCCAGTGATGCCGAATATCGAAACCGTCCATGACAGAGTAACGATAGAGGTCTTCCGGGGCTGTACCAGAGGATGCAGGTTCTGCCAGGCCGGAATGGTATGCAGACCGGTCCGCGAGAAAAAAGCAGAGACACTTGACTGTATAGCAAGGACCCTTATCGACAGGACAGGATATGATGAGATATCTCTTTCCTCACTGTCTATCAGCGACTATACAAAAATCAGCGAACTGACAGACAGGCTGCTCAGTTGGACGAACGGGAAGATGGTCAATCTTTCCCTTCCTTCAATGAGGGCGGACAGTTTTACCAAAGAACTGATGGACAAGATCTCGACTGTCAGGTCCAGCACCCTGACTTTTGCTCCGGAAGCGGGCACACCCAGGCTGAGGGACGTTATAAACAAGAACATCACGGAAGAGGAGATACTCCGTGCGGCAGGCGTCGCCTACAGGGCGGGAAAGAATCAGGTAAAACTGTATTTTATGAACGGTCTTCCCGGAGAAACGTATGAGGATATCGCGGGGATTGCGGATCTTGCGAAGCATGTTGTGGACGAGTATTACAGAACACCGGGAAGGAACAAGGCACGGCAGCCGCAGGTGACCCTTTCAGTCGCATGCTTTATTCCGAAGCCCCATACTCCGTTCCAGTGGGAACGGCAGAACACCATCGAGGAACTGAAGGACAAGCAGGACTTCCTTTCCTCCAGGATAACTGACAGAAAAATACGTTATAACTACCACGATGCGACGGTGTCCCGGCTTGAGGCTGTTTTTGCCAGAGGAGACCGGAGGCTGGGAGATGCCATAGAAGAGGCACAGAAGCGCGGAATGCGCTTTGACGCGTGGGAAGAGACTTTTGATTACGGAAAATGGGAAGAAGTATTCCGGGACCTGGGGATAGACCCTGACTTCTACGCGAACCGGGATATCCCGAGCGACGAGGTCCTGCCCTGGGACATGATCTCCTGCGGAGTGAGCAAGGAATTCCTGAAAGCGGAACGTGAAAAAGCTCATAAGGCGATATCCACGCCATCCTGCAGAGATAAATGCTCCGGGTGCGGTGCAAACAGACTTGTTGACAAGCAGTACTGCAGATGGTGCCCCGGGCATCCTGACAGCTATGACAGCGCGGGAAAGATAACTTCTGATGCGCCCGGAGATGTTTCAACTGATGACAGTGAGGTGCAGCATCGGGCCAATCAGGGCGCCCAGATGGCAAATCAGGTGGTCAGACATATCAGGATAAGATTCCGGAAATTCGGTCCCATGCTCTACATATCGCACCTGGATCTTGCAAAAACGATCATGAGATCAATTAACAGGTCAAATCTGCCTGTATACTATTCAGAAGGTTTCAATCCAAAGCCGAAGCTTGTGTTCGGACCCCCGCTGTCTGTCGGATGCGGGGGTGAGAACGAGATCCTGGATATCAGGCTCATGAAATACCTTTCGGATGGGGATATCATGTCAGCTCTCGCCCCTGTCATGCCTTCGGGCACAGAGATCATTTCGGTCTATGAACAGGAACACAAACTGAAAGATATAAAGTGGGCTGACAACAGAATAGAACTCCTTGAGACCGTGGCCGGCACAGACGGACTGGAACAGATCAGCGGGATGTTTAAAGCGCCTTTTGTGATGATGAAACGTACAAAGAGCGGTGAGAAGGAAACTGATATCTCGCCGATGATACACCGGCTGGAAGTCCGGCAGGACGGAAGCTCGCTGGTGATCAACGTTACTACTTCAGTGGCCAGTGAGAGTTATCTTAACCCTGAATATGTGATCAGCGCTGTTTGTGAAAAGCTCAATATATCAAAGGAAAACACTGCATATAAGGTAACAAGGTCAGAGTTTTACCTTGAGGACGGGAAAACCGCTTTCAGATGAGAACGGGCCGTGTGCGGTCGTTGATTTATATTTGTTCGTGTGATAAAATTATCGGGAAATCAATTCTGAAGAGGGAATACTCTTGAAAAACACCACAGGGAAAAGATCATTTTTGCAGAGCGCCCTTGTTCTGACAATCTCTACGTTTTTTGTCAAAATAGCAGGGCTTCTGTTTACGATAGCTGTTCAGCGCGCATTGCTCGACAGCGGCATGGGCGTGTTTTACAGCGCTTATAATATATACAATCTGTTTGCGGTGCTCGCCTCTGCGGGACTTCCGGTAGCCGTGTCAAGGATGATCTCCGAGACCCTTGTCAATGAGAACCATGACGAGGCGCAGAAGATATATAAGGTATCAGCCCGGCTGTTCCTTGCCATAGGCGCCGTAGTGGCCGGAGCAATGCTGATCTTCGGTGACGCTCTCGCTAAGATGATAGGAAATCCGGATGCGGGCCTGTCGATCAGGGTGCTCGCGGTAACGGCTTTCTGCGCGTTTATCATGTCAGCTCTCAGAGGATATTTCCAGGGCCACAATTATATGAAGCCTACGGCTGTATCCCAGGTGATCGAGGCTTTTGTCAAGCTCGGACTTGGACTTGCCATGGCGATCCTGATCATGAAAGCCGGCGGCACAGACAAACTGGGATCTGCCGGAGCGATAATCGGGGTATCTGTTGGAGCCGTGATAGCGGTGGTCTATCTGCTGTTCAAAAAACGCGGTTATGACAAGGGAACGCCCCTTGTGGGCATGGAGACAAGATCCACATCTGCTATCGTCAAAGAACTGTTCAGGATAGCGGTCCCGGTCTCGCTGGGTGCTTCCGTAATGAGCGTCGTCAATGTTATCGATGACTACCTTATAATGAACATCCTCCAGGATGGAGCGGGACTGTTCGGCGCAAAGATCGGCGGGCTGGGATATTTGTACGATTACGCCAAGTCACTGAACGGAATCTTTGGAAATGCAAAGAAGATATTCAACCTGCCCTCCGCGTTTATTGTCCCGTTTACAGTGAGCATACTGCCGGTCCTGACAGCAGCATATGTTGCCAAAAACAGAGATGAGATCAACAAGAACCTTTCAAACTGCTTTAAATACTCTATGATGATCGCCCTGCCTTCCGGCGTAGGGATGATCATACTGGCCAAGCCTATCTACAACCTGCTCTACAAAACGGCAGATGCGGATCTCGGAGCAGCAATGCTGGCGATATTCGGTATAGCGGTGATACTGTATGCGCTGGTCTCAATATCCGGTTCGATACTTCAGGCGTTCGGAAAAGTCAACAGACCGCTGATAAGCCTTGTCGTTGGCGGAGTCGTGAAATGTGTCCTTACAGCTGTGCTTGTGAGCATCCCTGAGATCAATATCAAAGGCGCTCCTATCGCTACATGCGTATGCTATGTGGTAATGATCGTGATGAACATGATCTTCCTGAGGAAGTTTATAAAAGACTCGGTGAAGCAGATCCTTTTGAGCTTGCTCAAGACCGCTCTCGCGGCTGCCATTATGGGCGGAGCGACGTACGGGGTATTCATCCTGCTTTCGTCCGTGCTGGATATTTACTCCAGCAGAACGATGGCTGTCATCAGCATGATAATAATGCTGGCTGTCGCGGTCGCTGTGTACTTTGCTTCGGTTTTCCTTCTGAAAGTCATTACCCCCGGTGAATTAAAGGAAACACTGGGCCTGAGGGGAAGACGCAGATCCCTGAAAAAGGGCGCTGACGAAGAAACCGGTGAGGGTTATACCGATATATCCGGAGAGGACAACGAAAAAAAGCAATAACAGAAAACACTGAAGAGAAAGGCGGAAAAGAATGAGACAGAGAAAAGATATTCCGGCAGAACTGAAATGGGATTTTACACATCTGTTTGCTGACCGGGAAGCGTGGGAAAGAGAATGTGATGAGTGTGAGAAAATGATAGACACCCTTCCGCAACTCAGGGGCACCCTTGGCATTTCGGCAGAGTCGCTGTATAACGCTTATGAGAGAATGTACGAAGTCTCAGAAAAATTCTCCAAAGTTGCAGACTACGCATTTTTCGCGAAAGTGATAGACGGCGGCGATACAGCAGCTCTTGAGATGACAGACCGTGTGCGTAATGTGAGCGTAAAGTATGGCATGAATATGTCTTTTGCCGAGCCGGAACTCATGGCGATTCCGGAAGAGAAACTTGAGGAGTTCCTCAGGGATGAAAAGCTTGCAAGGAAATACGGGCATATAATAGATGATGCTACAAGGCTCCGCAAGCATGTACTGGATGAAAAAAGCGAGGCGATCGTTGCAAGGTTCAGAAAGATAACTGACGCGTCCAGTGATATTTTCAAGACATTTACAAATGTAGAATTAAAGTTTCCCCCGGTCGATGACGAAAATGGGGAAAAGAAAGAACTGACGGCCGGGACTTTCGGGGCATTCAGGGAGTCCAGAAACAAAGATGTCCGCGACGGTGCATTCAGATCCATGTTCGGAACATACGGCTCCTATTCGAACACTTTTGCCGCTATATACTCAAACTCTGTGAAGAAGGATAACCTGATGGCTTCCTTAAGAGGATACAGTTCCGCCAGAGCGGCATCCCTCGCAAGGTCCAACGTTCCCGAATCCGTTTATGACTCGCTTATCAAGGCAGTGCGGGATGCGATACCCAGCATGGATAAATACATAGACCTCAGGAAAAAGGTAATGGGGCTGGAAAAGATCGACGTTTACGATCTGTATGTGCCGATCGTGGCGGATGTTGATTACCCCATGACATATGAGCGTGCAAAGGAACTGGTTCTGGCTGCGACAGCCCCCCTGGGGAAAGAATACACTGATGTCATAAAAAGGGCGTTCGAAGAAAACTGGGTGGATGTGTATGAGACACCCGGAAAAGAGTCCGGAGCATTTTCTGCAGGAGTGTACGGGGTGCATCCTTTTGTTAAACTGAATTTCGCGTCTACTCTTAGTGATGCTTTTACTCTTGCTCATGAACTAGGACACTCGATGCATTCGTATCTGTCGTCCAAAACACAGGATTATGCAAATCATGATTACAGCCTTCTCGTGGCTGAGGTCGCTTCGACATGCAACGAAGTGCTTTTGACAAAATACTTGCTTTCAGTTGAAAAAGATCCGGCAAAGAGAGCATATATTCTGAATCATTTTCTGGAAGGATTCAGGACTACGATCTTCCGCCAGACACTTTTCGCTGAATTTGAATACCAGGCTCATAAGATGGAGCAGGAGGGAATGCCCCTTACGTCACAGGCGCTGTGCAGTCTGTATGAAGGCCTTGAGAAGACATATTACAGAAAAGCTGAATTCAGGGATGAGATCAGATATGAGTGGTCATATATTCCCCATTTCTACCGGCCCTTCTATGTCTACCAGTACGCAACTGGTTTTTCTTCTGCGGTTGCCATTGCGGCCCGCATACTTGAGACGGGAGACGCCTCGGATTATCTGAAGTTCCTTTCGGCCGGAGGGTCGGACTATCCGATCAACGAGCTCAGGATAGCGGGGATAGATCTTACCTCGCCCGAAGTCGTTGAGAACGCAATGAAGGTGTTTGACGAGACGATCGACGAGCTGACAGCGCTTCTTGTCAAATGAGAGTTCTATTGACG
>JAFTCY010000022.1 GCA_017454465.1 Clostridia bacterium | reverse complement strand
TGAAAAACTCCCGGGTACCGTTTTATACGGATCCCGGGAGTCTGTGGTCCATTATATATACGCCATGCGCTATGTGATTACGAACCTGTCCTTGCGGAAAGCCTCTGGCTGAACAGCCATACCATATGTTCTGTATCGCTGTACACAGCGTGCCAGATATCATGCTGGCCGTCAGGATAATACTTGTACATGAAGTAAGGGGCCCCTGCTCTCTTCAGCGCCGAGACCATTTTTCCGGTCCCCGTCATGGGCACCACACCGTCCCTCTGTCCGTGGAAAGCGTAGATGGGAACATCCATGAGAATATCCCTGCAGTCCGGGTCTCCGCCTCCGCATACCGGCATTCCGGCGGCAAAGATCTCCTTATGCCTGCACAGCATGTCCCATGTTCCGTAGCCGCCCATGGAAATCCCGGTCACATAGATCCTGTCGCTGTCAACAGCGTACTTTTCCTTTATGTGAAGTACAAGGGCGACCGCCCTCAGAAGAGCCTCTGACTCAGGAGTTCCGGCAACCGAATACGGTCCCTGCTCAAAAGGCACGTTGACCCACTGTTCTTCCGCGGGGCACTGGGGCGCGATAACTATGCTGCCGTATACAGGTGATTCGGGATCCTTGAACATGTCAACGACTCCTTCATTCAGCTGGACGTCGTTCCCGTCGCCCCGCTCGCCTGCTCCGTGAAGGAACAGCAGCAGGGGATAACTGCCGTCCGGATCGTAGTCATCAGGAAGATAGAGTCTGTATCTCACGGTAAACTCTTCTGTTACCAGGTCATGTTTCTCAAATACTTCGTTTACGTCGTAGGGCCTTGTGCCGGGATGGGGAAGTTCCATGCCCGGACGTTCCTCCGCGGGGGCTTCCGGCCCCTGGGGCTTCTCAGTTTCTTTTTCTGTGTTCATTCTTTCTCTCTCCGAAAACAGCCATCCGTACGCGGTGGACTTGACGAATCTGATGCCGAAAGGCTCGCTGTCCAGCGCAAGAACGGCCGTGACAGACACGAGGAGCATCACCGCGCAGATAGCAACAGCTGTAAATTTCTTCATCATTCATGCCTCCTTATCTATGCAGAACCAAAGCTTATACTGATCCCGCTCCTCCTTTCCGCGCCTCCGGTCACGACGGGCGAGCCTCCGGGGCATCAGGGCGGAAGAAATCTTTGGCGGGACACAGTCAGCCGCTCAAACACGCGGCTTTGACATTTCACAGATAAGACTATATATCCAACGGCGAAAAAAATCAAGAGGATTAACCCATATAAGCAACAAATGTATTGAATTGCGGCCTGTTTTTTCATATAATCAAAGCTGAAAAAACACATGTCCGGAGGATGAAGATATGGACTATTCGGCGCTGGCGCTGCAGAAACACAGAGAATGGAAAGGAAAGATAGAGATCGGTCTCAGGGCTCCCGTAGACTCATCGGAAGCCCTCAGCGTGGCATATACGCCGGGAGTGGCCGCCCCCTGTCTCGAGATCCGTGACGATATAAACAAGTCATATGTCTATACAAGACGCTGGAACACAGTTGCCGTGGTGACCGACGGAACGGCGGTGCTCGGCCTTGGGGATATCGGCCCGGAAGCTGGCATGCCTGTCATGGAGGGAAAATGCGCCCTGTTCAAGGCGTTCGGCGGCGTGGACGCCATCCCGCTGTGCATCCGCTCCAAGGATGTGGACACCATCGTTGAGACGGTGGCACTTCTCGCGGGTTCCTTCGGCGGTATAAACCTTGAAGATATTTCAGCTCCCAGGTGCTTTGAGATAGAGCGCAAACTGAAGGAGCGGTGCGACATACCAATCTTTCACGACGACCAGCACGGCACGGCGGTGATAACCCTCGCCGGGCTGATGAACGCCCTGAAAGTCGTGGGCAAGGACATACATGACATAAAGATCGTGACCTCTGGCGCGGGCGCCGCGGGCATAGCTATAATCAGGCTCCTTATGGAAATGGGACTGAAAAACGTCATCATGACCGACAGGACCGGCGCCATATACGAAGGCCGTGAAGGCCTGAACCCCATAAAGGAGGAAATGGCAAAGGTCACCAACCTGGGAAGGGAGAAAGGCGCCCTGGCTGACGTTATCAGGGGAGCCGACGTGTTCATCGGAGTGTCAGCTCCGGGTACCCTCACCAGGGAGATGGTGAGGACCATGGCGAAGGACCCGGTCATATTCGCCTGCGCGAACCCGGTGCCTGAGATCTTCCCGGACGAGGCAAAAGAAGCCGGCGCCGCGGTAGTGTCCACCGGAAGGTCGGATTTCCCGAACCAGATAAACAACGTGCTGTGCTTCCCCGGGATCTTCAGAGGCGCCCTGGACGTCCGGGCTTCGGATATAAACGGCGAGATGAAGATCGCGTCAGCAAAAGCCCTTGCTTCGCTGGTCTCAGACAGCGAGCTGTCAGCTGAATACATACTCCCGAAGGCTTTCGACCCGAGGGTCAGGGACGCCGTGGCGAAAGCGGCGGCGGATGCCGCCGTAGCGTCCGGAGTCGCGAGAATATAGTCCCGCAAAAGTTCGGAGGCATATGATGAACAAAAAGAAATTCTATCTAGCCCTGGTGGTGTTCTCCCTTGTGGGGCAGGTAGCCTGGGTCGTGGAGAACATGTACTTTAACGTGTTCATATACAAAATGTTCAACGCGTCGGCAAATGATATCTCGCTGATGGTACAGGCCAGCGCCATAGCCGCGACTCTGACCACCATCTTCATCGGGGCTCTCTCTGACAGGCTCCAGAGGCGCAAGATATTCATGTGTCTCGGATACGTATGCTGGGGCGTGTCGATCCTGGCTTTCGCGCTGGTCAGGCTTGACGTGATCTCCGCTCTGACCGGATCTGTGGCCGGAGCCGCGTCCGCCGCGATCACCATCGTCATAATCCTCGACTGCGTAATGACTTTCTTCGGTTCCACCGCCAATGACGCCGCTTACAACGCCTGGCTCACAGACATCACTGACGAGACAAACAGGGGAAAAGCGGAAGGCATCAATTCCATGATGCCGCTTCTGGCGATCCTCGTGGTATTCGGCGGCTTCATGGGATTCGACCTGAACAGTCCGGACAGCTGGACCTGGATCTATGTGATAATCGGAGCCGTAGTGACGGTCATAGGATTCATCGGAATATTCATCGTGGAAGAGCCGTCCAAAAAGAAATCCGACGAGCTCGGCTACTTTTCGACCATCGCATACGGGTTCAGGCCGTCCGTAATAAAGGCCAACTGGAAGCTGTACCTGTCGCTGCTGGCTTTCGTTGTTTTCAACATATCTATTCAGGTGTTCATGCCGTATCTGCTCATTTACTATGAGCAGTCTCTCAGAATGAGCAACTACGTGATCATAATGGCTCCCGCCATTATCGTGGCGGCAGTAGCCACCGCCCTGTACGGCAGGGTCATCGACAGGATCGGATTCAGGAAGTCCGTGTTTCCCTCCCTTCTCTCGCTGGCAGCGGGATATATAATGCTCATCCTGTTCCCGGGCGTGATCGGGGTAGAAGGGGGACTGATGACAGTCCTCGTCCTCATAGGATCCATGCTGATGCTGTGCGGATTTCTTTCCGGCATGGCGGTATTCGGCACCCGGATCAGGAACCTGACCCCCTACAGGATGGCAGGAAGGTTCCAGGGACTGCGGATAATAGCCCAGGTGATGATCCCAGGAGTGGCGGGTCCCGCCATCGGCGCGGCGGTCCTGAAAAACGCGGATACGATAGTAAACGGCGACGGCACCGTATCGTTCCTGCCAAGCAACGTGATCTTCATTGCCGCCCTTATAGTCGACATTATCCTTATAGTTTCCATGACGGTCTGCTTTGCGTGCTCCTCAGCCCGCAGGGCGAAGAAAGAACAGTGAGGTCAGCATGGCAAAATACAGCAGGTTCCGGCACCTCCTTACTGCGGAGGGCGAAAAACTGAAAGAGTCGGGTGCGACGCCTTGGAACGTGTATCCGCGTCCCCAGATGGCAAGGGAGCGGTGGATGTGCCTGAACGGGAAATGGAAGTTCCTGGCAGGGAGCGAAAGCGGAGAGATCCTTGTGCCCTTCTGCCCTGAAAGCCTTCTTTCCGGATTCGAAGGCAGGATGAGATACGGCGAAACGATGAAATACGAAAGGGATTTCGAGATCCCCGCGGAATGGAGCGGGGAAAAGATCATCATCAATTTCGGAGCCGTCAGCCGCATGTGCACCGTATACATTAACGGGAAGGAAGCCCTGTCCCACAACAACGCCTATCTTCCCTTCAGCGGGGATATAACCGGATATCTGAAACCCGGGAAAAATACTGTCACGGTACTTGTTTCAAACGATCTTTCGCCGAAATATCCCTGGGGAAAGCAGAAAAAACGAAGGGGCGGCATCTGGTATACCCCATCCAGCGGCATCTGGCAGACAGTCTGGCTGGAGCCTGTGCCCGATTTGCATATAGAATCTCTCGTCATCGAGTGCGACGGCACCGGAGCGGACATAATCGTACGGGGGCCTGACACAGGCACCGTTCAGTGCTGCGGAAAGACATACGGGATACAAGACGGGCATGTGAGGATCGAGCCTGACAGCCCGCGGCTCTGGTCTCCCGAGGATCCCTGGCTCTACAGGTTCACCATGACCTGTGGCAGAGACACGGTATCGTCGTATTTTGCCCTGAGGACGCTTTCCGCAGGAACCTTCAACGGAAAGCCCAGGCTTTGTCTCAACGGGAAACCGTATTTCTTCCACGGTCTCCTTGACCAGGGGTACTTCAGTGACGGGATATACACCCCTGCCTCCCACTCCTGTTATGAATCAGATATCATGTACATGAAGGAACTGGGGTTCAACACACTGAGGAAACACATAAAAGTGGAGCCTGAACAGTTCTATTACGACTGTGACAGGCTGGGGATGGTCGTATTCCAGGACATGGTCAATAACGGCGACTACCGGTTCATGCGGGACACCGCCCTGCCTACCATCGGCTGCACGAGAGTCGACGACAGCAAGAACAACAAAAGCCCTTCTTACAGGAAGGAATTCCTCTCCTCGATGGAACAGACTGTCCGTCACCTGTCAAATCACCCGTGCATATGCTACTGGACCATCTTCAACGAGGGATGGGGCCAGTTCGAGGCGGATAAGGCCTACGACATCATGAGATCCCTTGACAGCACCAGATTCATAGATTCCACCAGCGGCTGGTTCCGCCAGACGAAGAGCGACGTCGAAAGTATGCACCAGTATTTCCGCGACATGCATCTGGAACCGGGATCTTCCCTGCCTCAGGTAATGTCGGAATTCGGCGGCTACGCGTACAAATACCCGGAGCACAGTTTCAACAAACGCCTGACCTACGGCTACAAGATGATATCGTCAAGAGAGGCTCTGGCGGAAGACATAAGGAAGGCCTATGTCGAAGAGATCGTGCCCCTGGCAAGGAAGGGGCTGTGCGGCTCGGTATACACACAGGTCTCAGACGTCGAAGACGAAGTCAACGGCATGGTCACGTACGACCGGAAGATAAGGAAGATAAGGAAGGAAGAACTTGCGGATATAGCCGGCATGCTCCGGGAAGCCGTCAGGGAGTGACAGGCGCCGGCGGTGCCGGACGTTTCCCCTGTTTTCTGTGAAAGCGGACACATATCTCAAAAAAGAAAAGCCGGTTCTCCGGCTTTTTTCTTATTCGGCGGATCATATTTTTCCGCGGGCATAGAACTCATGCACGAGAGATCTGTATCCCAGTTCCTTCAGGTCCCCGTACCTGACGCTGAATCTCCCCTTGGTATGCTTTCCGTATATCAGATACCTGATGCAGTCCTGGGCGTAGGTATCTATGATGCGGAGAGAATCCGCGGTATTTATGACCGGGAAGAACCATGCGCTCCAGGACAGCTCGTTGTCCCCGGCGTTTTCCAAAAGCTTCCTGTTGAATATCCTGATGAACGCCTTTGCCGCCTTTTCAGGGGCATTGCCGTTCCGCTCGTACCATCTGGCCAGCGCGTCACGCTTGCGGCGCATCTTCTGCTTCAGTTTCTTCACCGTGGCCGGCGCTATATCCACCGTATCCCCCCTGCACTCGAATCCCAGGAACGTGAAGGGCTCGCCCGGCCGGTAAAAGAACTCTTTTGACGGATTGATCTCAAGGCCCCTGTCCCCGAGGAATGAACGGATGTAGCCGGCATGCTCCCTTACGCTCTCCCCGTCCGGCGCAAAAATGATAATGTCATCGGAATACCTGGCGTAAACAGCTCCCTGATCCATAAAATGCCTGTCAAGATCCCAAAGGAACAAATTGGCGTAAAATGATGACAGGGGCGTGCCGGCCATGATCCCCTTCCTCTCCCTGACGGGCTCTCCCCTGTCCAGAACACACGGTTCCGTCAGAAGGCCTTTAAGAAAGGAGAAGAGCTCCGGGTCGTCGCCAAGTGCATTCTCAAGCATGGGCATGAGCCTGTCCACAGGGATGGAATTGAAATAGTCATGGATATCCGCCTTGTATCCCCACATCTCCCTGACATCACGGATCTTCAGCAAAGCCCTGACGGCGTCCTTTGCGGTCTTCCCCGGCCTGAAGGAATAGAGTCCCCTTGAAAAGATGCCGTCGTATTTCCGCAGCATCAGATATGTGAGAAGTTTCAGAACAGTATTCTCGTCGGCCGGGTAGGTGTATACCGTCCTCTTTTTGTCAGTGCCCATCTTGCTGATGACAGATTTTCCGGGCAGCGGAAAAGGCCTGCCGTGCACGATCGAATCGCATACAGGCAGATAGCGCTTTTCATCTATAAAGGCCCGCAGTTCCTTCGTGAACCGTTTCGGCACAGCCAGGGACGTCTTGTATTCATAGAATCTTTCCCAGACTGAGCTGTCTCCCAGCAAATCAAGAAGCGACATAAATACCTCGGAAAAAGAAAAAACAGAAAGAGAAGACGTTAAATCCCATAAAATTATGGGATGTACAGGACCGTACAGCGGAAGGCTGCCTGCGAAGCCGTATCTGTTCCGTGCCGGGTCCGCCGCAGGCGCAGGGCGTTCTCTTTCTGTTCTTTTCAGTTTTTGTCAGATCACTTTGCGGATCCTGTCCGCCACGTAGGCTTTGGTGTTCCACCAGCCGTCATGGTCGTAATAGAAGCGGAGATACGGGATCCCCTGCTTCGCGCAGTCAGCTCTGAGCTTCTTTGCTGACGATGACTGGGACATGAGTTCGATCACCAGTTTGGCAGACATCCCGTCAGTGAATCTGTAGATCGTCCTTTTGTCCACACGGGATCTCTCAAAACGGTACGCCGGGAGCACCTCCCTGAAAATACCTTCAAAGTATTCGGTATACGGCTTGCCCGAGTTGTACTGGTTCTCCTCCGCCGGCATTACTTCTCCCCATGAGAAGCCGGAGGGAGAGTCCGGATATGAGGAATAGCTCTGCGCGGGGGCTGCCTGCGGCTCAGCAGGCTGGGAGGGTGCCTGGGGTGTCTGGCTGCTGTTTGCGCTGTTGCCGAAGATCCCGTTCAGCAGATCTTTCGCGGCTTTCTCCGCCGCCTTGTCTCCGCCGAACAGCTTGGATAACAATCCCATTGTCAAATCTCCTCTCTTTCATGTTTGGTCTGCCCTTATATTATATATTCACCCCTGAGGTGATTTCAACATAGTTTGGAAAATTAATCAAATCTGCGGGGAATCCTTTTCGGGGGGGATGCTCTCCCTGTGGATCCCGAGGAGCCTCACTATGGGTTTCGCGATGGGAAGCAGCTCGTCATATCCGGGTATCCTGCCCCTGACACAGTCGCACAGCCAGTCCATGTGAAGTATCTCATCCGAGGAAAGCCATCTTCTGCCGTCGTTTATGACTCTGCCGTCCTGGCTCGCCATGTATCTGTGGAAGGGGTCCACCGCGCCGGACGCTATGCCCTGCTTCAGGGTCTCCGCCAGTTCCATGACGGATCTGGGCATCCGGCTGCCGTAAACGAGATCCACAGCCCCTCCGCTGATGCCCCACCAGTAGTTGACCGCCGATCCCTGGGCTCTGTACCCCAGGGCCTCCCAGGAACCGGAGAAAACGCTCTTTACTATCCTGACATAGAATTCACCCCAGTTCCACACAGGCGACATGACGGGAATGAGCTCACCCGAAGGCCCGGCTGCAAGCAGCCCGAAGTCCCTGGGGTCATGGGAATGGGCGGGTATGTCGGCGTGGGACAGCATGTCGCAGCCTTCCGCTGTCAGCTCCTCAAAAGTGTTCACTGTGGTCCCGGTCCATTTCAGGATGATCTCAGCATCCGGGCATGTCATCCTGGCTCCGAGCGCGAAGGCGTTGATGCCGGCGGGAGTCCCGTAAATCGGGCTGTCCGCGATATATCCGATCCGCCCGGTCTTCGTCATGGTCCCTGCCACAGCTCCGGAAATGAATTTTCCCTCGTATATCCTGCTGTAGTATGTCCTGACGCCTGGAAAAGGCATTGAGACGGAACAGTTGAATATCTTCAGGTTTGGGTGGTTTGCCGCAGCCTTCCGGCAGGAATTTATAAGAGAAGGGGTCGGGGCGAATATGACCTGCGCCCTGTCCTTCACGGCCTTGTCAAAGGCCTCATCGGCGCCGTCCGCGCCTTCGGTGTAACGGACGCTCACCGATATCCTGTCTCCCAGGGCCGACTCCAGGTAAAGCCTTCCTTCTTCGTGGCCCCTTACCCACATGCTGTTTTCGGGGGTCCTGTCATAGATGAAAGCAATATTGAGATGCCCCGGAGAAGTGACGGCGTCGACGATCCTGGTGATAAATCCTTTCTCCTCCGTCTCAGGCTCAGTGTTCATGCTTATGGGCTTTTCTTCAGCCAGGGCAAGGGCATCCGGTATTATTCCCGCGATGGCAGTCTGGAGCTGCTTCTGGCCCATTTTCTTTATCTCGTCGATTTTATATACCTGGATCAGAGTCAGAAAGATATCGGATCCGTTCAGGGAAGAGGTGTCGTATCTTACCCCCTCAAGGGCGGCAGAGAAAACGGCTTTGGCCGCCGTCAGGCTCTTCTGCTCCTCAGCTGTCCACACATGGTCCCCGTCAAATCCCAGAGCCGCCTGAAACCTTCTGTAAGAGCCCGGCCTGCTGAAGAAGAACTGGTAAGAATGGCTCAGCTGGAAAAAGTTCAGGAACTCGTAATACAGCCTGATCTCCTGATTGTCTGACCATTCCGGTACCAGCCGCGTCACAATGGCAGGCACGGTCTCAGCCCCGAAGCACTTCATGACTGACACACGCTTGTTCCCCTCCAGGACAAAGAAACGGCCCAGATACTCGTACACGGTCACAGGGTCATGGAACCCTTCATCCCCCAGGTTCACCTCGCAGAGGCTTATCCATTTCGCGCCGAACTCACTGTCCGGAGGCAGAAGAGGCATGAAATTAGCGGCAAAGGCGCTTCTCCTGCCCTCAGTCTTCGTCCCGGCGATCCTTTCAACCGGTATCTCGGCAGCGCCGATATCCACCTTCCCGGCGATGAACCTGTCATCGATGATCTCATCAAGCACCTGGAGATAGGGATACTGTCCTGCCGCTATCTTGTCCCGGCAGCACTTCTGCCCTGCTTTCAGGGCCTGGGTGTACATCTGCAAAGCTTCGCTGACTGACATTTTGACTCCTCCCCTCTCCGCTTCCCATTATATCAGTTTTTGCCCCGGGAATGCAAGTTTGCAGCAGATTTGCAATTATCACCGTATTGGAGTATAATCCTATGGAAATCACAAGAAGGAATAACTGCCATGCCTTTTGACCCGAAACCCACCAGCTATCCGTTTCCGGAACTGACGGACAAGCATTATCTGGTCCTTAAGATGGACCGCGGAATCAAAGTAGACAAGGATTATCCGTATGTGGACCGTTCCCCGGGACTCAGATTCGGCCAGGCGCTCACGAGAGTCGGTCTCACGGTTCTGGCCTTCCCCCTGGCCACCATCTATATAGGGCTCAGGATCCGCGGAAGAGAGAACATCAGGAAACACAGGGACGTGCTGAAGAACGGGGTGATATCCTGCTCCAACCATGTCCACATGTGGGATTTCATTTCCGTCAGGAAGGCAGTGAGGCATTTCAACCCCAGCCTCCTGGCCTGGGATAAGAACATAAACGGCGAGAACGGCACCCTCGTAAGACTTGTCGGGGGCATCCCGATCCCCGTCAATGACATAAAAGCGTCCACGGTCTTCCTCAGGGCAACAGAGGACCTGCTGAAAAACAAAGGCTGGCTCCACATTTACGCGGAAGGCAGCATGTGGGAGTATTACCAGCCTATAAGGCCATTTAAGGCGGGCATCGGATACTACAGCGTAAAGACCGGGAAGCCCGTGCTGCCTTTGGGCTTTTCATACAGAAAACCGAGCTGGATCAGGAAAAACGTATTCAGGCAGCCGGCCGCCCTGACCCTGACCGTCGGAGAGCCCATATTCCCGAATCCGGAGCTGCCGAAAAGCGAACGGGAAAAAGATATTATCATCCGCTGCCACAGGGAGGTATGCAGACTGGCGGGCATAGATCCCGACAGGAACATTTATCCTCCTGTCTATGACAACACAAGAAGGATCGATTACTACCCTCTTAAAGGAGCAGAAAAATGAAAAAGAAGACCGCTTTCGCGCTCGCGATTCTTTTCGCGCTGCTGTTCGCAGCCCTTATAATCCTTGTCAAGACCGTTGATGTCGCGAAGATAGGCCCTTGCGGCACCGAAGTCGGATTCTCTACGCTTAACGGCGGTGTACGTGACGAAGTCGGTCACAACTCCGCTTTTGAGAAAATATCGAAATACATCGGCTACGCGGCTATCCTGGCGGTGGCCGCCTGCGCCGTTCTGGCCGTCGTGCAGCTTATACGGAGGAAGTCCATCCTGAAGATCGACGGTGAGCTCCTTTCCCTGGGAGGTATCTTCGCCATAACGGCCGGGCTTTACGCCCTGTTTGAAGTCGCGGTCGTGAATTACCGACCGATACTGGAGGAAGGACAGTCGTTTCCCGAAGCCTCTTTCCCCTCTTCCCACGCCATGCTCTCAGCGGTGGTGTTCATATGCGCGGCGGTTTTCGTACACAGGAACCTGCTGCAGAAGAAACCCGTCGCTAGGAACATCATCGTTTTCATTCTCGCTCTGCTGGGGATCCTGGGAGTGGTGACCCGGTTCATTTCCGGAGTCCACTGGATCTCGGACATTCTGGGCGGGGTTTTCGTGAGCCTGGCTCTCATCTTCCTGTACTGCGGCATAATTCGCCACCTCAGCGGCCGCAGGGATTAGGAAACCTAGGAAACCATAAAGGTCAATAATCAATCGGGTAGGAGGCCCCCATTAGTTGAGAGGCCGTCCTCCCACACCACCGTGCGTACCGTTCGGTACACGGCGGTTCAATCAAACATGCAAGGACTCGTACATGCGGAGGATATCACAGTATCCTGCCTGTGCGAGTCTTTCGTTCGTGATGGTGAGGCTTAATATACCACTTCCAGCAACAGCCCAGTATCCCTTCCTCGTGTTACCGTTTCTGTAAGCTTTCCACGGTTCCATTCCGAGTTTAATGAGGTTCTGCACTTTTGTCTTTGGCTTCTTCCACTGTTTCCAGATATACATCCGTAGTCGTCTGCGAAGCCATCCGTTCCAATCTTCCATGGTTCCTTTCATACTGGCAATTCCAAAGTAGGCTAGCCATCCCGTCATGTACACCTTGATGTCATGCATTATGACCCTGACATTCCTACCCTGGCTTCGGGAAGTGAGTTCTTTAAGCTTCTGTTTTGCCTTCTTCAGGGATTTCGCATGAGCCCGAATGTAGTATCCATTCCTGCCCCTTCCCAATGCGAAACCCAGAAACTTAAAATTTCGGATTGCCGCTACGGAAACACACTTGCTCTTCTCCTTGTTGACAGTAAGTTTCAGTTTGCCTTCAAGGTACCTCGTGCTTGTTTCAAGCAACCTTTCTGTCGCTCTTTGGCTCTTTGCCAGCAGTACGATGTCATCTGCGTACCGTATGACTTTTACGCCTCTGTTTTCGAATTCATGGTCGAACTCGTTGAGGTAGATATTCGCCAATAGCGGTGACAGTGGGCCTCCCTGCGGGGAACCTTCCTCTGTCTTTACGCAGACTCCATTCTCCAGTACTCCGCTCTTGAGATATTTCTTGATGAGTTGTATTACTCCCTCATCCTTAATCTCCCTTCGGAGCAGGTTGATTAGCAAGGCATGATTGAGAGTGTCGAAATACTTTGACAGGTCTAGTTGTACAGCATACCTGTATCCCTGTTCAGCATATTCTTTCACTTTCAGTATTGCCATCTGAGCGCTTCTGTTCGGTCGGTATCCATAGCTACCGTCTGTGAAAAGCGGTTCGAAGATTGGTGTGAGCACCTGTGCTATTGCCTGCTGGACTATGCGGTCGATTACTGTCGGTATTCCCAACTTCCTCACTCCGCCGTCCGGCTTTGGAATCTCCTTCCTTCTCACAGGATTAGGCTTAAACCATCCTCCTCTGATACTGTTCAGAAGTTCCTCTCGGTGTTCTTTCAGCCACGGAAGCGCGTCATCCACGGTCATCCCGTCGATGCCCGGAGCTCCCTTGTTCGACTTGACCCTTTGGTAAGCTCTGTTCAGATTGTTCCTGTCCAGTATCCTTTCCATCAGGCCGCTTGCATTGTCCTGTTCTTCTGCCTCCATTCGTCCGTCACTCCGCGCTTCTGCATACTCTTCGCGTTCCACGCTATCCCTTTGCAGGAAGCCATCGTTTCCGATGTATTCTGCTTTCTTCATGCCGTTCTCCTTTCCGTCCGTTACTTGGGACTTTTGATTGTTCGGTCCTTCCCGATTTCTCGGTACTATGACCTCTGCTGACCTCTTGCAGTTCGTTGTTACTATGCTTTCGCACCTGCAAGATCTCCTCGGGTAAGCTCGATTACCTTCACCTCGTATATCTGCTGCATTTACGCTCTGGAATTCGGGCAGTATCGGACTTCGTTTTGTTTTGGAAACTCGTCCGTTCCAGATACGCCTTATATGCAGTTTCTGTTCGTCAGACCGAGGTTTTGCCCGTGGGTTAGTATGTCTCCCCACATCCGACTTCCTTCAGATTCCACCTCGCGATGGACACCC
>JAFTCY010000021.1 GCA_017454465.1 Clostridia bacterium | reverse complement strand
GAGGCCGTACAAAATGATATCTTTAGGTTCTGCGCTTTATACATTATACAAAATGCTTAGTCCCACTTATGGTACTTTACTGTGCTTTTTTCCAGTCAAAATGTAAACATTTCATGAACGCAACAGCATCCTGCGCTATGATTTACCGGAAATCAACAGTATTACGACCCTGAAAATGAAAAAAGCGCCGTGCGGGACGCAATTCCTCCCCCACTTGCAGAAGTGGGGGACTCCTTGCTCACGGCTTGTTGAAATCAAGAAATCATCTAATCCCGGTTCGGAGCTCGCGAGCGCATTCAAGTTACTCGACAAAGGTTCACTACCGCGTGGCACAGGCGCGATTCTCTGCCTCAGAGAGGAATTATCGGCAATTGACCGCAAAGCTTATATCGTCCCCATTTGGATGATATAGTACTTTCCTCGCATCCTCCTTCCTTCAGATTCCGCCACGCGACAGCCACCTTTGCCTTCGGCTGTATCCTCAGATACGTAACTGCCTCCCATAACAAACGTGCACCGCCGTGCGCTCAAAAAAACTCCGGACAGTGACAGAGTCAAAAGTCCGGAGATTTTTATATTCTTTCTATTCTTCTTTTTCGACTACAGCTATTCCCAGTTCCTCAAGAGACTCGGGAGATGCGGGGCCGGGACACTTTGAAAGCAGTTCTGATGCGTTCTGGACCTTCGGGAATGCGATAACATCCCTGATATCCTCAAGTCACAGAAGCAGAGTGACCACACGGTCAAGTCCGAATGCAAGCCCTCCGTGAGGCGGAACTCCGTATTTGAATGCTTCAAGAAGGAAGCCGAATTTCTCCTCGGCGTCTTCATCGCTTATACTCAGAGCCTGGAACATCTTCTTCTGCATCTCTGTAGTATGGATCCTGATCGAACCTCCGCCGAGTTCCGTACCGTTCAGCACGCAGTCATAAGCTCTTGCCCTGACCGCTCCCGGATCCGTTTCAAGAAGAGGAAGGTCCTCTTCCATGGGCATCGTAAACGGGTGATGCTTTGCATAGAATCTGCCGTCTTCTTCGTTATACTCAAGCAGAGGGAATTCCGTTATCCACAGGAAGTTGAACCTGGATCTGTCGATCATGCCCAGGCGTTTTGCCACTTCGCATCTGAGAGCACCCAGAGAATCGAAAACGACCGTATTCTTCGCAGCTATGACGAGCAGCAGGTCACCCTGTGCCACCCCTGCCTTGTTAAGAATTGATGTTATCTCCTCTTCAGTAAGGAATTTTGCAAACGACGATGTGGGGGCGTCGGGAGTGTTCTTATACCACGCCAGGCCCTTGGCTCCGTACGTTTTTACAAATTCGGTAAGAGAATCGATCTCCTTCCTTGTCATGGACGCACCGCCCGGCACATTTATGCATCTGACAGATCCGCCGTCGGCGACCGCGCCGCTGAATACTGAAAATCCGCTGTTTTTGACAAGATCGGATATATCGCACAGTTCCATCCCGAATCTGGTATCCGGCTTGTCTGACCCGAATCTGTCCATCGCTTCCTTGTACGTCATTCTCTTGAACGGAACATCAAGCGGCTTGTGCAGGAAATCATTGAACAGTGTTTTGAGGAACCCCTCATTGACGGCCATTATGTCCTCTTCATCAGCAAATGACATCTCAAGGTCTATCTGTGTGAATTCAGGCTGCCTGTCAGCCCTGAGGTCCTCGTCTCTGAAGCATCTGGCTATCTGGATATATCTGTCGAATCCCGAATACATAAGCAGCTGTTTGTACAGCTGTGGGGACTGCGGCAGGGCATAGAATTTTCCTTTATGCACACGGCTGGGAACGAGATAGTCCCTTGCTCCCTCGGGAGTCGGCTTGATAAGGCAAGGAGTCTCTATATCTATAAAGCCCTGGCCTGCGAAATAATTTCTCGCGATCTTGACTATCTCGGATCTTGCAATTATATTCCTCTGCAGATCCGGGCGCCTAAGGTCAAGATAACGGTGTTTCAGTCTGAGCTCTGCCTTCACGTCGCTGTTCTCAACGATAGCGAAGGGAGGGGTCTGGGCTACAGACAGCAGCTTCATCGACTTTACGTAGATCTCTATCTCCCCGGTCGGAAGATTCCTGTTGATCGCCGTTTCTCCTCTGGACCTTACCACACCTTTTGCGGACAGAACGTATTCCGCTCTGATCCCGAAGGCAAGATCAAACAGGTCCTTGTCAGTATTTTCGTCAAATGCAAGCTGGACTATTCCCGTTCTGTCACGCAGATCGATGAAAATGAGGCTGCCAAGGTCTCTCTGCCTCTGGCACCATCCGTCAACCGTAACTTCCCTTCCTATATCAGCGGCGGTAAGTGTGCCGCAGTAATCAGTTCTCTTGTCTGCCGATGTAAAAACTTCCATTGTGTATTCTCCATTCATTGATTTGCTCTGTCTTTTATGAATCCGGCCACTTCGCCTATATCGATTTCCGCCTGCTCGCTGGTTGCCATTTCCTTGAGCTGGGCTTTTCCGCTTTCTATTTCGGTATCACCGAGCATCAGCACAAACCTTGCGCTGATCTTGTCGGCGTATTTCATCTGGGCTTTCAGGCTTCTGCCGACAACATCGGTCTCCGCATTGACGCCCATTGCCCTCAGTTCAGATACGATCTTCAGGCCCTCGGTGACAGCCTTCTTCCCCATCGTTGCGACATAGAGCTGCGGGACACCGAGCACGGGAACATCGATCCCTTCCTGCTTCATCGCCAGGATGATGCGCGTGATCCCCATTCCGAATCCTATCCCTGCCATTCTCGGGCCGCCCAGTTCCTCCATCAGTCCGTCGTAACGGCCGCCGCCACAGACGGTGCTCTGAGCTCCAATTCCCTCGGAAATGAACTCAAATACGGTCTTTGTGTAGTAATCGAGCCCTCTGACTATGTGCGGGTCTATGACATACCCTACTCCGCAGGCGTCAAGGGATGATGTGAGATCATCAAGATGTGTCCTGCACTCCTCACAGAGGTGATCCACAGTCCTCGGGGCATTCTCGGCGACCTTTCTGCAGGACTCGTTCTTGCAGTCCAGAACTCTCAGCGGATTTGTGTTCATCCTTTCAAGACATGTATCGCAGAGCTCACCGGCATGGGCATTGAGGTACTTTACAAGTTCTGCCCTGTAGACCGGCCGGCACTCGGGACAGCCGATGGAATTAATATGCAGTCTGACGTTTTTCAGTCCTAGTTCCCTCAGCACTGTATCCGCAAGGGAAATAACCGTGAAATCAGCTGCCGCGGAAGGAGCCCCGAACATTTCGGTCCCGAACTGGACAAACTCCCTGCTTCTTCCGGCTTCCGGCTTCTCATATCTGAAACAATTGATCAGATAGAAATACTTCAGCGGAAGAGTGTCTGACGCTTTTCCGTTTTCGATTATGGCTCTGACTACCGATGCCGTTCCCTCCGGCCGGAGAGCAAACATCGTTCCATCCTTGTCGGTAAACGAATACATTTCCTTCTGGACAACGTCTGTCGTTTCCCCTACTCCTCTTTTGAAGAGACCTATCTCCTCAAATGTCGGAGTCTTTATCTCGCTGAACCCGTACCGCTCTGCTACTGCCCGGACAGTTTTCTCGATGTGATTCCACATGAATATGTCCGGCGCCATCACATCCATGGTACCGCGTGGTCTGGCTATATTCTCCACATGAAGCCTCCGTTCATGACTGTCTTGCTTTGACTTAATATTATAGCAAATTATCGGTCCACTTACAATAGAAAGTCCAAATCATCCCGGGCTTATGCCTCTTTTTCTCTTCCATGCGGTTGTCTTTTCATATTCTATGTGCTAAAATTGATGAACAAACGATACTGTGCTGTTTTTCAGTGAGGTTTGCATATGGAATACGTATTTTCGAACAAACTGGCTTCACTCAAGCCGTCAGCCATAAGAGAGATATTCAAGTCTCTTTCGGATCCGTCCATAATCAGTTTCGCCGCCGGCAATCCGTCTCCCCTTTCGTTTCCGGTAGAGGATCTCGCTGAACTCTCAGCAGATATATTCAAAAATTCCGCGGCTAAAGCGCTGCAGTACGGAACGACTGAAGGTTACGGTCCTCTCAGAGACGCAGTGGAAGAAAGACTCAGGAACAAATTCAACATCGACACCGCTGATAATGAAACAATAATCACTACCGGCGGGCAGCAGGGCATCGAGCTGGCATGCAAGGCTCTGTGCAACGAAGGGGACGTGGTAGTCTGCGAAAACCCGTCATTCATCGGAGCGCTCAACGCATTTCGCTCCAACGGTGCAAGAACCGTCGGAGTACCTCTCGCAAGTGAGGGAATCGACCCTGAAATGCTCGACAAAACGCTTTCCGGGAACCCGAATGCGAAGATCCTGTATATAATTCCCACATTCCAGAATCCCGCGGGAGTGACGTCCACTGCGGAAAACAGGCACATGGTATATGACATAGCAAAGAAGCACGGAGTCATTATCATTGAGGACAACCCGTACGGTGAGCTCCGTTTTGCCGGTACGGATGTTCCTACATACAAATCATTCGATGAAGAGAACATAGTTATATACTGTTCTTCGTTCTCGAAGATACTGTCGGCGGGAATGAGGATCGGGTATGTGTGCGGTCCCCGGGAGATCATCTCAAAGATGGTAGTGGCCAAGCAGGTGGAGGATGTCCATACGAACCTGTTCTTCCAGATACTTTGCCACCGTTTTATGACCGAAAGAGATCTCGACGGCCATATCGCCGGTATCCGCAGGCTCTATGGCAGGAAATGCAGTCTTATGCTGTCGGAACTTGACGGCCACATGCCCCCATTTGTCAGATATACAAGGCCGGAAGGAGGTCTGTTCATCTGGTGCACTCTTCCCGGCGGAACCAGTTCCGACACATTCGTAAAGGAAGCTCTGAAAAGAAAGGTCGCTGTTGTTCCGGGAACCGCATTCAACTGCGACACAGAAGCACCTTCGGATTCCTTCAGGCTGAATTATTCCATGCCCTCAGACGAGGATATCATAACCGGCATCAAACGCATCTCCGATCTTGCAAGTGAGATGTTCCAGGCCAAATAGCAGAGGAGAAGAGTCAAATGAATATCTGGCACGACATGTCACCCGACAGAATAAGCCCCAAATCCTTTTCGGCAGTGATAGAGATAACGAAAGGCAGCAAACTGAAGTACGAACTTGATAAAAGGACCGGCCTTCTGCGTCTTGACAGGATCCTTTACACATCCACCCACTACCCTGCGAATTACGGATTCATTCCCCTGACTTTTGCCGATGACGATGACCCGCTGGACGTGCTCGTCATCTGTTCCGAGCAGATAGACCCCATGACGGTGGTGGACTGCTATCCTATCGGTGTGATAAAGATGATAGACTCCGGCAGGCTGGATGAGAAAATAATTGCGATCCCTTACTCGGACCCCTACTATAATACGTACCATTCCGTGTATGACCTTCCGGTCCATGTTTTCGAGGAAATGAGGCATTTCTTCAAGGTCTACAAGGAACTGGAAAACAAGGAAACGGCGGTCGACGAGCTCGGCGACAGGGACGAAGCCGAGAAGATAATCGAATACTGCATGAAGAACTATGCAGACCGCCGCAACGAACTGATCAACCTGTAGGTGTGAAATGTTTATTGACAAGATCAAGATACACGTCAAGGCAGGAAACGGCGGTAACGGTGTAGTTTCATTCAGGCGCGAAAAATACGTGGCAAAGGGCGGCCCTGATGGCGGTGACGGAGGCAACGGCGGCAATATCGTATTCAGAATAGACGAAGGAAGCAATACCCTCCTTGCCTTCAGATACAAGAGAAAGTTCGCCGCACAGAACGGCGGCGACGGAGCAGGCGCGAAATTTCACGGAGCCAACGGAGAAGACACCGTCATACTCGTTCCGCCCGGAACACTGATAAGGGACCCCGAGAGCGGTAAGATAATCAAGGATATGTCCTCAAAGGAGGACTACGTGCTTTGCCACGGAGGAAGAGGAGGATGGGGCAACAGGCATTTTGCAACTCCGACCAGACAGATCCCCCGTTTTGCCAAGGCAGGACTCCCGGGTGAGGAAAGAGATGTGGTACTGGAACTGAAAATGATCGCCGATGTGGGACTGGTAGGCCTTCCTTCAGCGGGCAAATCGTCTCTTCTTGCCGCCCTTTCCCAGGCCAGGCCGAAAATCGCGGATTATCATTTTACCACTCTTGAGCCGAATCTCGGCGTCGTTTCAACAGGCGGGGAAAGCGGTTTCGTCATGGCCGACATCCCGGGGCTGATCGAAGGCGCGTCAGAAGGTCTTGGACTCGGACACGAATTCCTTCGGCACATAGAGCGGTGCCGCATGCTGGTCCAGGTGATAGACGTTTCAGGTTCCGAGGGAAGGACCCCCGTCGAGGATCTTGAGGTGATCTCTTCAGAACTTCTGAAGTTTTCGGAAGAACTGGCATCCAGGCCCAGAGTGATCGCGGCAAACAAGGCTGATCTTCTCATTTCTGAGGAAAACTTCTCAATGATACCTGAATTATCCGATGAGTGCAGGGCATTGGAGGAAAAGTGCAGGACTCTCGGATACCCAGTCATATATATATCAGCTTCAGAAAAAATCGGGCTGAAAGAACTGGTAAGCGAAATATCACAGATGCTCAGAAGGCTGCCTCCGGTCACGGTCTATGAATCGGAATACGACATCCTGGAAGAAACGGCAGCGGGCAGATCTCCGGAAGATGTAACAGTCTCAAGAATGGATGACGCATCATATTCTCTTGAGGGTCCGTGGATAGAAGCTCTGGTCAACAGAGTAAACTTCAATGACCGGGAATCTATGATGTATTTTGAAAGATCACTTTCAAAGTTCGGCATAATCCAGAAGCTCAGGGATGCCGGGTGCGAGGAAGGGGACACAGTCCACATCGGAGACATAGAATTTGATTTTATAGACTGAAATACACATCAGCTGAAAAGGGTGAAGTCACATTGGCTCCACCCTTGTTTCGTTTATCAGTTATTTCAGAAATTCTGCGTCTTTTTCCCTGCTTTCAGATAATCCCTGTGCAGTGTCAGCACACCGTTGTCCATCTTGAATATCCGGTCGGCATGTTCAGCTATCTCCAGGTCATGGGTCACCATTACCAGGGTCTGGCCTATCTCCTCGCGCAGTTTAAGAAGCAGTTTCAGCACCTCGTCCGCATTCTGCCTGTCAAGGTTTCCCGTAGGCTCGTCGGCGAACAGGATATCCGGCATGTTTATAAGCGCCCTTGCTATTGCCACCCTTTGCTGCTGACCGCCCGACAGTTCCGATGGTAGATGATGAAGCCTGTCCATAAGCCCCAGAGTCTCCACAAGCCTCCTAAGCGTCTCCTGATATGACGCGTCAGGTTTGTTGCACATCATAGTGGGTATCAGAATATTCTCCAGAGCGGTGAACTGAGGTATCAGGTTATGCTTCTGGAAAACGAATCCCATTCTCATGCCCCTGAAACGGCTGAGTTCGTCAGGGCTCATGGCGGTAATGTCGTTGCCGTGCACCATTATATGACCGGAATCACACGAATCCAGTCCTGCGCATATATGCAGGAACGTGCTCTTCCCGGAACCTGAAGCTCCTATGATCGCAACGAACTCCCCGGGCTCCACTTTGATGCTTGCCCTGTTAACAGCCGTGATGACCTGGTCATACTGCTTATAGTACTTCAGAACGTTTTCCGCCTGAAGCATATAATGGGACTCTTCTTCATTCTGCACTGCATGTTTCTGTCTAGCCATCTATCTCACCTCAAGCAAAAGCGTTCCTTTCCGTATCATTTTAAGATTATCAGCCATCTTCGAATTCCTTTCCTCCTCCGCCGTTTTCAAGAGTCCGTCTGTAACGCCGGTATCCCCGGTACGGGAAATATGCCGACAGGAACCCGCATGCCACGGACAGAGCCACGCTGGCGAGGATCGCATACCATGGCATGTAGAAAATGTATCTGACATGCTCACCGGTCAGGTGAGGCATAACGACATTATACACCAGGAACAGGAGATAACTTCCGAGATAACTCAGACCGACAGATACCAGCAGCGACATCACCGCCATCGACAGCCCTCCCTGCAGGTATATCGCGCGTATTTCCCTCAGGACTGCGCCCATTGCCTGGAGGATATTGAATTCGTTCTCTCTCTTCTTGTAGTACAGAGCCTGGGAGAAGAACCATACAAGAGGTGATATGCACAGGACCAGAAGGGATGCGACGATATACAGTTCCCCATAGTGTTTCTCTCTGGATACCGAGGCATTGAGGACCGTGTCTCTGTTAGTCACATCGATATCCCCGTAATACCTTGCCCAGTCTTTAAGTTCACCGTAAAGCCTGTTCGTTTCGGAATTATTGAAATCAGAATCCACATATACGTTGAGGATCTTTCCGGTGGGTGTTTTCCCCGTCACTGATTCATAATCCGAAAAGCCCATGTAAACCGGCAGCGAATCACAGGGAACATCATATATCACCGCCCCTATGGTAAATTCCCGGTACTGGAAGCGGAAATACTTGATCTGTTCCTGGAGAAGCGCATTCCCCGTTCTCTGAGTATCCACCGCTCTTACCTGTCCCGTCTTTTCGGCGATGTATATTTTATCACCTACCCTGAAATCGATCTTGCGGACATTTGACACCGAATCGCCGACTATCACATAGCCCGGAGTGTTTATGCAGTCAAGATCTCCCGAATATGTATAGTCCCTCAGCAGCCCGAGCTGATCGTCATTCATAGCAGTATATACCACGCTGTTTGTAACGTTCAGGTCTCCGTTCTTCATGACAACGCTGCCTTCGTACCTGATGGTCCCGGACATGAACAGTGCCCTTGAGGAATCGAAAATAACGTGTGAACTGAGGTTTATGGCCTCTGTTGAGTTGTCATCTATTTCAACAGCCTTGACCCCTTCCATGGAGTTGAGTTCATTGCTGAATCCGGCATCATACTCAAATCCCGAATCCGTAAGATCAAGAACGAACTGCGGCCTGGGATATTCGAGATTCGTATTGTAAATATCGGCCATGTAAAGTCCCATAATGAACACCGCGCAGAACACTATGGCCGTGGTCAGGAGCTGAGCCTCATATTTCCTGAATCTCCACATCGAATAAAACTCATAGCGCCTCGGGAACTTCTCTCCGAAAATGCTGACCGAAGACCTGGGTGAAGATACCAGGTTCGAGTTGTCCTCCGATATGATCATAGACATGGGCTTCTTTATAGCCATGAGCTTCATCGGCGTCCACACGGCTATAACGATCACCGCGAGAGAAAACAGCAGAGTCTTGAGTATGGTCCATCCGTTGAAAACAAATGACTGGGTAGTGTCCTTGAAGATAAAATATGACACCACAGTGGATATCCCCATGGAGGGAATAAACGTCACCGCCAGGATCACGAACATTTCCCAGAAAGCGATGCCGAACAGCATCTTGAAATCCGCTCCGAATGTGAGGTAAATGCCGTACTGGAACTTGTACTGGTTCAGTCGGATCTTGTACAGCGAGTTGAGCAGGAAGGAACACAGTACCAGGAGGACTGCTGATATTATAATAAAGGTAAAGGTGTTGTTCCTTATACTGTCGCTGAACGTCACGAGAGGAGATTTGAATACGGTGTACTCATTGGTCTTGTACAGATCCAGCTGTTTTACGTATTTTGATTCAAATCTGCCGAGAGAGAAATCCGTGCTTTTGATGAACTTGAGAAACAGATCAAATCTCTCCTCATTCGCCACCTGGTTCGTGTATTCATCCATTCTGACCAGCTCATAGATCCTGTCACTTTTATACTGTGCAAGATCGTCATCAATGATGAACCGCATCTGGTCATAATTCAGGTTGGTAAGTGCTATGTCGTAGTCATACTCCGCGCTGTACAGGTCATGCTCCACATGGGAGTTGTTATCGTTAGATACCGAGACCATGCCAAACAAGACCTGTACTATGATCAGTGCAATGAAAAAGCACAGGTACTGTCTGAAACCGTGAAAAACGCTTTTCCAGGCTATTTTCAGATTACGTCCCAGATACTCGAACAACTTGCTCAAAATGACTCCTCCGCGCCGTTGCCGGACGCTGTATAGCAAACTAAATAATCGCCTTATTATATCGAGGCAGTGTGAACAAAAAATGTATATTTTATGAACTGGACGTTACAATTACAATTGTAGCTTTTCGCTCGGTAATTGAACTTTTCCAAGGATTGTGGTATCATCGTAGCGAAAGGCGGCTCTAGCCGCAGATATTCGTCTCAGGAGGTGAGCGGATGGGATCCGGAAATGCGTTTCAGACGAGCGTCCGTTCCCTTAAGGGAGTGGGTGAGGCAAGGTGCAGATCTCTCTTGCAGATGGGCATATCCACTGTCGGAGATCTGCTTTCAGTCTACCCCAGAGGATATCAGAACAGGGGAAACACCAAAAAGCTGACAGAGATCCGAGAGGAAGTCAGAAACGGTTCCGCATTTCCCTTTTCATGTCTGCTGACAGTTTCCTCCCAGCCCCGCCTGTCAATAATCAGAAAGAACCTGAACATTCTGAAATTCAGGGCATTTGACGAGACCGGATCTGTCGAGGTGGTTTTCTTCAACGGTAAGTTCCTCAAACCTGTGTTCAATACCGGCGCCTCCTTCAGGTTTTACGGGAGATTCTCCCTGTCCGGTTCATCGTTTCAGCTTCAGTCCCCGGTCTATGAAAGAGTAGAGGATGGGTCAGAACTGCCCGGCATCGTGCCTGTTTATCCCCTCAGCGGCAAGCTGACTCAAAAAGTGATGTTTGACCTGACATCCCGGGCTCTGGACATGGTCTCCGGAGAAACGGATGACTACCTTACCGGTGAGGATCTGGAAGAATACAGTCTGATCAGTTTCAGACAGGCTCTCTTTTCCCTGCACCGGCCGGGTTCGCTCACCGACATAGAAGCCGCAAAGAAACGGCTGGTGTTTGACGAGCTGGCAGTCATTTTCTGGCTTATGCGCAGGAAAAAGGAAATCGAGCAGCGCGGAAACGCATCACCTGTCAGGCCTGCTGAGATGTCAGATATCTGCTCGCTTTTTTCATTCAGACTTACAGGCGCCCAGGAAAGAGCGCTAAGTGATATTCTCCGGGATATGTCCGGAGAACACCTTATGAACCGGATACTTACAGGTGATGTGGGAAGCGGCAAGACAGCGGTCGCCGAAGGTGCGGTGTATGCTGCCGTCAGAAGCGGATACTCCGCGGTAATAATGGCCCCTACTGAAATGCTGGCCAGGCAGCACTTTGAGAGCTTCACCTCAGTGTTCGGGCCCCGCGGTATCGGGTGCGGATTCATATCATCGTCTGTTCCAAAGGCTGAACGGCGGGAAACGATAAACGGATTCCGCAGCGGTTCCCTGAAAATCCTGATAGGCACCCATGCGCTGCTTTCAGAAAACTCACCCATTTCCGAGGCGGGTCTTGCCGTTATAGACGAACAGCACCGGTTCGGGGTGAGCCAGCGTGCAGCGCTCCTGGACAAAGCCCCGTCCGCACATTCTCTGGTTATGAGTGCGACCCCCATACCCAGGACCCTGACCCTTGCCTCCTATGGCAGTCTTGATATATCACGCCTTGATGAGATGCCGGAGGGACGGCTCCCCGTTCAGTCTTTCATCGTTGATGAAAGCTACCGCAAACGCCTAAACGGTTTCATAAGGAAGAACGTCGATGAAGGACATCAGGTCTATGTCGTATGTCCCTCGATCGAAGAGACGGCGGAAAATGAGGCGGAAGATCTTGCGGACATCTTCCTGACCGGCACTGAACCGGAAGAAAAGATACCAAAGAGATCCACTGCTGAAACCTTCTCGTATCTCAAGTCCGTTTTCCCTGACCTTTCAGTAGGATGTGTCCACGGAAAGATGAAGCCGGAAGAAAGAGAACCTGTCATGGAAAGCTTCTACAGAGGGGATACGGATATTCTTGTCAGCACAACTGTAATAGAAGTTGGAGTAAACGTGCCGAACGCGTCGCTGATGATCGTCGAAAACGCGGAGCAGTTCGGTCTCGCGCAGTTGCACCAGCTCAGAGGAAGAGTAGGCAGGGGTTCAGCCCAGTCGTACTTCATAATGATTTCCGGTACTAAATCTCAGAAATCTCTGGAACGGCTTCAGAGAATAAAATCGACCAATGACGGATTTGAAATAGCGGAATACGATCTTGAAACGAGGGGGCCGGGGGACTTCTTCCGTGAGAACGGAATTATCCGGCAGCACGGCACTCCGGGACTCGAGCTTGCCGCTTCCTGTGCGGATCCGTCGGTCATCGGAAAAGCTTCTTCTTTTGTGTCAAAGCTTGCCTCCGAGGATCCGGAACTAAATTCGCCTGAAAGAAAGATCCTGAAAAACAAGGTCACGGCAGCGGAAGATCTTAACTCCAGAACAACAAACTGACAACTATTATTTAAGGGGTACAAACATGAAGTCTCCAAAAACAGTTTACGTATGCAGCGAATGCGATTACCAGAGCTCCAAATGGCTCGGAAGATGCCCCCAGTGCAACTCCTGGAACACATTTGTCGAGGAGACCTATGCTCCGCCGCAAAAGTCTCCTTCAAGACAGTCACCCCAGGGCGGGAAACCCGCAGAACATACCATAAAGCTCAGTGAATACAAAATGCCGGAGTATCTGCGTCAGAACACCGGTATCTCCGAATTCGACAGGGTCCTGGGCGGAGGGCTCGTCAGAGGTTCTGCAATACTTCTGGCAGGGGAGCCCGGCATAGGAAAATCCACCCTTCTCATGCAGCTGTGCGGACAGATCGGCAGCCTTTGCAAAGTTCTGTATGTATCGGGCGAGGAGTCCAAGGGCCAGCTGAAAATGAGAGCGGAACGCCTCGGTGTCAAAGCAGGTGATGTGTTTCTCCTGACTGAGACGAACATAGAATCCATAATATCCGAATATGACGAGGTCAGACCAGACATAATAATCGTCGACTCCATACAGACCGTTTACACGGAGTCTTCTTCATCAATGAGCGGGAGCGTCACGCAGGTGAGGGAATGCTCGGGAATGCTCATAAACCGGGCAAAAGCCGATGGCGCTTCTGTCATAATCGTAGGCCACGTAAACAAGGAAGGCGGGATCGCAGGTCCGAAAGTTCTTGAACACATGGTAGACGCGGTAATATACTTTG
>JAFTCY010000020.1 GCA_017454465.1 Clostridia bacterium | reverse complement strand
CAGGTAACCATGAATTACCCTGATGCTAAAGGCAGAGAAGAGATACTGAGAGTTCACTCCAAAAACAGACCCCTTGAACAGGATGTCGATCTTTCCGTTATCGCAAAGACAACGGTCGGAGCCACAGGTGCTGAACTTGCAAACCTTCTCAACGAGGCCGCGCTATTGGCGGCGAGAAAGGGCAAGCACCTTATCGGTATGCCGGATCTCGAGGAAGCCATGATCAAGATGATCGTCGGACCTTCCAAAAAGTCAAGAATAATAAGCGAAGAAGAGAAAAAGCTTACTGCATATCATGAAGCGGGTCATGCCATCGTTTCATGGGTAAGACAGCCGGAGGAAAGTGTCCACCAGATCTCGATCATCCCCAGCGGAAGAGCCGGCGGATACACTCTTTCATTCCCGAAGGAAGACAAGAGCTACAGGCTTCGCAGATCCATGGAGAACGAGGTTGCCGTGTTGCTCGGCGGCAGGGCTTCTGAACAGCTGATTCTGGGAGATATATCTACCGGAGCATCGAGCGATATCCAGCGCGCATCTACCATAGTGCGTCAGATGGTCACCAAATACGGTATGTCTGAAGCTCTGGGCCCGATCCTTTACGGAAGCGAATCCAGCAGCGATGAAGTATTCCTCGGAAGAGACTTCAGCAATACGAAGAATTACTCGGAGGAAACGGCTTCGCTTATAGATTCTGAGGTGAAGAGGATCATAAACAAGGCTTTCGACGAGGTGACAGAGATCCTCAAGGAAAAGGAAAACAGATTGCACTTCATTGCTGAATATCTTATGAAGAATGAGGTAATGGAGGAAGAACAGTTCAAGCTTGCCATGGAGGATCCGGATGTGACCATAGAGACTCTCGAGGAAATGGTAGCTGAAAAGCGCCGCAAGAGCCAGGAAGAAAACGAGGCGAGGGCGCGCCATATCAAGGAACTCGAAGAGAAAAGGGCAAGAGAACGCGAACGAGAAAAAATAACCCGTGATTTCAGAGCGGGGAGAGGTGGGACGGACGACAGGGAGAGAACCGAAAAGACCGACCGTCCGACCAGAGAATAGATATCTGTCAGACGGAAGTGACCCTTCCGTCTGATTTGCTAAAAAGGTAATATATTAACCGGAGGGAATTATGAGCGACCGTTACGAATTCAGGGATGAAAGCAAAGAAATACTCATCAAGAAGTATGACACACCGACTCCGTGGATCAACTATCTGAGCAACGGGACATTCCATACACTTATCTCTCAGGCCGGGGGAGGTGTGGCATTTTACAAGTCACCGCAGATATGGAGGATAAACCACTACAGGTTTTTCCATCTTCCCACAGACAGAAGCGGATTCTATACATATATCAAGGACGGGGATACAGTATTCTGTCCGACCAATGAACCTGTCAGTGACAAGCCGGATGAGTGGGAATGTGTTCACGGAATGGGTTATACCAGATTCCATTCCAAAAAAAACGGCCTCATCGCAGACGCGCTGTATTTTGTGGGCCCGTATGAAAACTGCCTGATATGGGAACTGAAGCTCAAGGCCGACAGCGACCGGCATATCAAAGTGTTTCCTTTTGTAGAGCTCGGAATGATGGAGTTCATGAGAGAACTCCAGTGGCAGTGCTATAACAAGCACCAGCTCCAGGTTTATGATCTGGACGGCATCCTGGTCTACAGATACGGTGTTGAGAACCAGCCCAGGCCCGATGAGACACCTCTGGTCTATTTTGCTTCCGACGTTCCGGTCTCAGGCTTTGACGGCGACCGCGACGAGTTTGTCGGCACATACAGAAGCGAGGAAAATCCCAGAAGGGTGGAGGAAGGCAAATGTTCAGGATCCACGATGATGGGGGGAGACCCATGCTTTGCTTTTGAGATAGAACTTGATCTTAAGGCCGGTGAAGAGAAGGCACTTCATATTTTCCTCGGAACAGCGATGAATGAGGAAAAGATAAGAGAGAGCGTCCATGCATGCAGGCAGCCCGGGTTCACAGAGAGATCATTCAAAGCTCTTTCCGATCACTGGAATGAGTATCTTGGAAAATTTCACTGCGAGCTTCCTGACAAGAACACGGAACGTATGGTGAATATCTGGAATCCGTATCAGGCGGAGAGAAATTTCCAGTTTTCAAGGAATATATCATATTATGCTACCGGAACTTTCAGGGGAGTCGGGTACAGAGACACGTCACAGGATGTCCTTTCAATGGTTCCGTTCGACCTGAAAAGAGCTAAAGACAAGATCAGACTTCTTTTAACACAGCAGCATAATGACGGGCATGTGAACCATTATTTCTTCCCGACTGAGGGGTGGGATCCAGTTACCACAGTGCATTCTGACGATCACCTGTGGACGGTCCTGTCCTGTCATTCTGCGGTGATAGAAGAGGGAAGGCTGGATCTTCTGGACGAGAAAGTCTCCTATTACGACGGAGGTGAAGGTACTGTCTGGGAACATCTCAACAAAGCGGTCGACTTCACCCTTGCACACCTTGGAGAAAGAGGATTCCCGCTTATGCTCAGATCGGACTGGAATGACCAGCTGTTCAGGGTCTGCAGGGAAGGCAGGGGGGAAAGCATCTGGACCGCGATGCAATTCGGAACTGCGCTCCGAGATATGGCTGAAATGGCCAGACTGAAAGGGGAAGACGATACCAGATTCAATGAGGCATATGAGATCCAGAAAAACCTGGTGAACACACTTGCATGGGATGGAAAGTGGTTCCGCAGGGCAATAATGGATGACGGAAGATATCTCGGCTCGGATAAGGAAGAGCAGGCCAAGATCTGGCTGAATTCTCAGACCTGGTCGGTTA
The DNA here is from genome assembly GCA_017454465.1 of Clostridia bacterium. Taxonomy (GTDB): domain Bacteria; phylum Bacillota; class Clostridia; order Oscillospirales; family CAG-272; genus UMGS1696. The sequence goes on along the minus strand of JAFTCY010000020.1, from coordinate 20,044 downwards.
TTTCCGGGATGGCGGAACCTGAAAAGGCCAGAACTGCGATGGACAGTGTGTACAGGATGCTCAACACTCCAATGGGTATCAAAAAGATCGAGCCTTCCATAAAGGATTACCCCTCCAGGGAGAATCCGCTTACGAATTACAACAAAGGATGCGGCGAAAACGGGGCTGTGTTCTGCCACGCCAACACCTGGGCCATAATCGCGGAATGTCTGCTGAGGCGTCCTGACAGGGCATATCAGTATTACAGGCAGCTGCTTCCCATGGAAGCTCAGGAAAGAGCGGGAGAGTGGAGATACAAGGCTGAGCCTTATGTTTATGCTTCAAATATTTTCGGCCCTGAATCCGACAAATTCGGACTTGCCAACGTCAGCTGGCTTTCCGGAACTGCGTCCTGGATGTATATCGCCATCACCCAGTATATACTCGGCGTAAAACCTACATGGGACGGTCTTGTTTTTGATCCATGTATCCCTGATGAATGGAAGAATATACGGATCACGAGACAGTTCAGAGGCAGACAGTACACATTTGAAACTTGAGAAAAAGCTGTGCGGGAGATTTTTGTATGAGAAACAGGATCGATTTATGCGGCGAATGGGATTTCTGCCCTCTGTACGGGGTCGTAGGGGATATTTCTCTTCCGGAGAATGAACCGGTGTACGAAAAGATCAGAGTTCCTTCGATCTGGTGTGACAAGTGGTTTGAATACCGCGGATACAATCCGTATGACGTTATGGATTACCCAAAAGAATGGAACGAGGCTGACACCGGTCTGCTCCGCAGGATCGTTAACATAAAAAAGAATGAGGGAGATGCCGTTTATCTGAATATCGAGGCGGCAGCCCAGAGATCGGGCATTTATGTAAACGGCAGGTTCGTTTGCAAATGGGATGAGGAATTTCTCCCTCTTAACGTAGATATCACGGATTTTGTCACAGACGGGGAAAATGAGATCCAGGTCGTATGCACAAGTTTTGAGACGTGCACGATACCGTCAGGGCAGATCAAGACGACAGGAGTCCGGGGCTCAGGCTTTGGCGAGATAGCAAGAGGGATATGGGACGATGTTTACATCGAGACTGCCCCGCGTGTGAATATAAGAGACTGTTTTATCAGGACCTCCTTCAGGCAGAAAAGACTGGAGATCACAGCCGAGCTGTCGGAAGATGTACGCGGGTATGAGATCCGTGCCGATATACTCAGCAAAGACAGCGAAGGACCTGTGTTCCGTATGGATTCAGAAGTTAACGGAAATAACTGCAGTCTGAGCGGCGAATGGACGGATCCTGTGCTCTGGAGCACGGAGAACCCGTACCTCTATAAAGCAAGGATCCGACTTGTTAAAGATGACTCTGTCATAGATGAGGTGACAGAAAGATTCGGTTTCCGGGAGTTTTGGTGTGAAGGTCCGAGATTTATCCTCAACGGAATACCGATCAATCTGAGGGGAGATTCCTGGCATTTCAAGGCTAATGTCCAGATGACCAAGGAGTATGCCCTGAACTGGTATGACCTTTGCAGGAGCAAAGGGGTAAACTATATAAGGCTGCACGCCAATCCTCATCCGCGTTTTTATCTCGACGCCGCCGATGAGGCCGGAATGCTCATCGTTGATGAAACGGCAATTTACGGTTCCGGGAAAAGCATGGATGCGTCGCACCCGCAGTATATTTCAAGATGCAAGGACCACGCAAAAAGGCTGGTGTTAAGGGACCGTAACCATCCGTGTGTGATCTTCTGGAGTCTGGAGAATGAGATGCGCTGGGTGGACGGGAGAGATGTTTTCAAACTGCATATTCCTGAGATGATGAAAATAATGAATGAGGCGGATCCTACCAGACTTGTTTCGCTCGACGGCGACAACCGCCTTATATCCTATGAAAACACTCAGATCGAAAGCCTGCACTACAATATAGACGGAACTATAGAGCAATGGAGGCGTGAGAAGCCGCTGACGATCGGAGAGCACGGCGGCATGTGGTATATCTGTCCCCAGAACGCAAGCCAGTACATAGGGTACCCGGCATATGACGACTTTGAACCCTGCGCAATCGGATTTGCCAGGAAGGAAAGACTTTTCCTGGAATATGCGAGACGGCTCGGGGTCCCGGGACTCTCCACCTTCAATTTTGCGTACTACTTCAATTACAGCATGCCGGATGAGGACATATTCCCCGAGACCGGCCCGACAAAGAGGATACCGAAGTATTCGCTTACGATCAACAACGGGCTCCTGCCCGATAAGTATCCCAGAAACAGAGATAATCCCCTGATGCCCTTTATGCATGAGGCATTCAAAGCTGTTACCGTCATCAACAGGGAGTATGACAGTACATTCTTCGGTGATGCCCCGCTTGCCAGATCGTTTGACGTGTATAATGACACGCTTGAAACCCATGATGTGACGATACAATATGAATTCGCGCTCAGCGGGACGGAAAAGACCGGCGTGGAGAGATTTACACAGCCGCCGGCCGATGATCACATTTTTAGACTGATTCTTGATCCCGGAAACATTTCTGAGAAGACAGAGGCGGAACTGACCCTGCGGCTGTACCACGAAGGCAGCCTGATGCATGAAAGAAAATGGAGGTATTGTTTCTATCCGAGAACGATCCAGAGTGAAAGTATCAGATCTGAACGGAGAGTGTTCTACATAGGAAACGAAAAATGCTTTGCAAGGATACAGAAACTCGTCCCGGCAGCAGAAAGAATCGGCAGTGTATCAGAGGCGGCGGCAGGATCGGTGCTTGTTTTCGGGGACAGACTGGAACTCGTTCCGGGAGATGTGCAGAAGGAAGTAGGAGAATTCGCTGATGCGGGAGGATCTGTTGTTTTCCTTGAACAGAACACTTTTGCACTGGGCAATCTTTCGCTTGTGAAGCAGGATTTCTTCAGTGCATACACCGGAAATCACAAGCATCCCATACTCAGGGGGCTGACTGATGATGACCTGATATTCTGGGGTCCTTCAGTACATGAGGACAGGCCGGAAGCGATGATCCACGCGAATTTTGCCAAGCCGCAGACCGGTGAATTCACGTTCGTGCTTGAATCGGCAGCAGGGGACTACGCTGACGGGGGAGATCTCTGGACGCCGCTGATGACGATGAGACACGGCAGGGGCATATTGGTGTTCTGCCAGATAGAGATCAACGAGAACTATGACACGGTTCCACAGGCGACTGTTCTGTTGAGGAACATACTTGAATATGCTGTGAACAGCGTACCACAACCGTATAAGAAGGTTTATGCATGTGACAGCGTGTCTGCGGAAGTGCTGGATGCTCTGAGAGTCAGGCGCGTTTCCAGTATCGATGAAGCTGATATAGCAATGGTTGATCCACTACATGCCGATACGGAACAGCTGAAGACATTTCTGATGAACGGCGGTACGCTCATTACACTTCCGTTCGATGAAAGAGGAGCCGGGAAACTGTCAGAAATATCAGGAGTGGAGATAGGGGCTGGAAAGTGTGAGGTATCCCATCTGAAGCCGGCCTGTGATAACAGAGCAATCTATGCGGTTTCGCCGTTTGATCTTTACAGATACGACAAAGTAGTTATGTCGCCCAGACTGGTAGAAAACAAGAGAATAGCGGTAAATACCATAGAATGTCAGGAAGCGGAACCCATCCTCGTCGATGTTCCGGGCACTCCGTGGGAGGATTATCACTGGCATGGCATAAAAACAGAAATGGCTATAATCCCGCTGGTGAGCATCAACCGGGAGCATCCGAAGAAAAAAGACACGTTTTTTGCGTGTCTCAGATCCGATAAGGGAAGGGTATTCCTGTCGCAGTTGAAATTCGAAAAGGATGATGAGAAAGATATAAGACTGTGGTCAAGGATCCTTGAAAATCTTGGTGCGGAGGAAAAAACCGAAGTTTTCGAATATGAAAGGGGCATGGCCGAGATCTCTGTCGAGTATTTCATGACGCTTCCAATTGAACCGTGGCAGGATTACGATCATGCAAAGTCATATTATACGGATCCTCAGTTCTCCCTGAACAATCTCGGAGAGGGACTGTACGGTTGGATGAAAAAAATGGAGAAAAACAGAAACGATGGGTTCATCTATATACCGGACAGCAGCAAAAGACAGTATTTTCTGACTTGTTTCGCCTACAAGGAGAACGAGGGCAGGGTGAAAGCGATTTTGGAATGCAACTACCCATCCACTTTGTATGTAAACGGAGAAAGGGTAACAGGAGACACTGTGACGATGAGATCCGGTGACAACAGGATCGTTGTCGAGACTGCATCAGAACAGGATGAATTAAAATTCAGACTGGTCTTTACCGATGAGTACGGGCACCCGGTCAGTGATCTCAGGACGCATCTTACCATTGATGAGGTTGATCCGAAGTGATAAAAGAAAAATGAGCCAACGGCTCATTTTTCTTTTTGAGAACATCTTCCTTTTTTGAGAGCAGCTGCATACCAGCCGTTTTCATATCGTTCCGTCTCGACAATAAATCCGTCAGATCTCAGGACATCTGTTACTTCCGCAGCGCGGACATCGATTATCCCGGAAACAATGAGTATCCCGTTTTCAGACATAAACCTTCCAACGTCAGGCGACATTCTGATGATTATATCCGCTACTATGTTGGCGACGACCACATCATATCCGCCTTCAGCTGCCGGGACGTGTTTGAGAAGATCCGACACCGCGCAAGTCACATTCGGTGTGGAATTTATATCGGCATTTTCTCTTGCCACCTTTACGGCAACCGGATCTATATCACACGCAAAACATGATCCTGCTCCCAGCTTTGATGCTGAAATGGCCAGAATGCCCGAGCCGCATCCGACATCGAGGACCTTACATCCGGGACTTATATATGATTCCAGGAGAGAAGCGCAAAGCCGGGTGGTTTCATGAGTACCTGTACCGAATGCCATGCCGGGATCCATCAAAACGACGGTTTCTCCGTCCTTTGGCTTATAACTCTCCCAGAGGGGCACAATCACGAGCCTTTTCCCGGTCTTGATGGGTTTGTAATACTGTTTCCATGAGTCTGCCCAGTCTTCTTCCGACACCCCTATATGCTCGACAGTATACCGTATCCCGGTTTCGTCAAGCTGTTTCCTGATGAAGGCTTCGCTCTCAGCCGGAGATTTTACCAATGGGACGAACACCGATACCGAAGCGACAGACCTGTCGGCGTTCAGAATGGATTCATCGATAAGTTCGCCGTAAACTCCGTTTATGATCGACTCAACATCGGAATAGTCTTCGATCATGAGGCCGTTATCCACCATTGACATTACGCCTGATACGAGGTCGGTATCTCTGGCATTGCATGTGACCTTGAGCTGTACCCATTTCTTTGGTTCTTTCATGATTACCTCTTCAGTCTCTTAAAGAACCCTGCTTTTTTAGAATAGTTGGATTCTCCGCAGGCATCCGCAAATTTCTTGAGCAGGTTTCTCTGCTCGGACGTGAGGCTCTTGGGTGTTTCTATAATCACCGTTATATACATATTGCCCCTGGTTTTTGAATTGATGCGCGTAACGCCCTTGTTCTTCAGGGTAAACATTGCACCGGTCTGCGTGCCTTCCGGAATGGTCAGCTTTTGGGTTCCCTCAAGTGTCGGGACATCGATATCCGCTCCCAACGTTGCCTCTGCGAAAGTGATCGGTATCTCACAGTAAAGGTCAAATCCGTCTCTCTCAAATACCGGATGCGGTCTGACTGAGATAATGATATTAAGATCTCCGGCTGATCCGCCGTTCAATCCGTCGTTGCCCTGTCCCCTCAGCGCTATAGACTGTCCGTCGTCTATTCCGGCAGGTATATTGACTTCCAGTTTTTTATCTATGGCTTCAAGGCCGCGGCCTCTGCACTTCTGGCATTTTTTCTCTATGATCCTGCCGGTTCCGCCGCAGGTATCGCAGGTCTTGGAAGACTGCATGATCCCAAAAGGAGTTCTGGTCTGGACTCTCACTTGGCCGGATCCGCCGCAGGCGGAACAGGTTTTGGGTGATGTTCCTTTTTCGGCACCGCTCCCACCGCATTCAGAGCACTTTTGAACCTTTTTATATTGTATCTCCTTTTTGCATCCGAAAACTGCCTCCTCAAACGTAAGAGTCATCCGGATGTTCACGTTTTCTCCGCGGATCGGGCCGTTCCTTCTGGATGAAGACGAACCTCCGAAGAATGATGAGAAGAGATCATTTATATCAAAACCGAAATCTCCGAATCCGCCAAATCCTCCGAACCCGCCGCCCATTCCTGACGACTGGTCAAAAGCTGCGTGCCCAAACTGGTCATATTTCGCTTTCTTGTCAGGATCCGACAGCACATCATAGGCTTCGTTTACTTCCTTGAACTTCGCCTCAGCTTCTTTGTCACCGGGGTTCATGTCAGGGTGGTATTTTTTGGCCAGAGTTCTGTAAGCCTTTTTTATTGTATTCTCATCGGCGCTTTTGTCTACGCCAAGGACTTCATAATAGTCCCTTTTGGTTTCTGCCATTTAAGTTTTCCTCCGGCAGTCAAATCTAAAATAAACACCTTTTCCCAAGGGCAGAAAACCCTTGGGAAAAGAAAGTGAACCGAGCTGGTATTGTGATGGTTACTGGTCGCCGGTCTTGTCTTCAAAATCAGCGCTGTAATAGGTATTTCCACCCTGTCCGGGATTGGGATCCTGTCCACCCGGGTTACCGCCCATGTCGGGGCCGCCGGCCTGCTGCTGAGATGCATAGAGTTTCTCGGCGATCGGGTAGAATGCCTTCTCAAGAGCTTCGGTGTCTGCCTTTATTGCCGCAATATCATCGCCTTTGACTGTTTCCTTAAGCTTATCTATCGCGGCTCTCACGCTTGCTTTGTCATCTTCGGATACCTTGTCTCCAATATCAGACAAGCTCTTTTCGCTCTGGTAAATGGTGGATTCAGCCTTGTTCTTGACCTCAACCGCTTCTTTCCTCTTCTTGTCTTCCTCAGCGAATTTTTCCGCTTCGCGTACAGCTTTGTCAATATCTTCCTTGGACATGTTGGTGGAGGAAGTGATGGTTATGTGCTGTTCCTTGCCTGTTCCCTTATCCATGGCGGATACGTTCACGATACCGTTTGCGTCGATGTCAAATGTGACCTCGATCTGAGGAATACCGCGGGGAGCAGGGGTGATCCCGTCAAGGATGAATCTTCCGAGGGTGGTGTTGCCCGAAGCCATTTCGCGCTCGCCTTGAAGCACATGTATTTCCACCTGTGTCTGACCGTCAGCAGCGGTAGAGAAGATCTGGCTCTTCTTAACTGGTATAGTTGTGTTTCTGTCTATTATTTTTGTAGATACGCCGCCAAGAGTTTCGATGCCCAGTGACAGAGGAGTTACGTCAAGAAGGAGAAGATCCTTGACATCACCGCCCAGAACACCGGCCTGGATAGCCGCGCCTATGGCCACACACTCGTCGGGGTTGATACCCTTGAAGGGTTCTTTGCCGATAAAGTTCTTTACAGCGTCCTGAACTGCCGGGATCCTTGTGGAACCGCCGACCAGAAGGACTTTGCTGATCTGGCTTACAGAAAGTCCTGCATCTGCAAGGGCTTTTCTCGTCGGGCCCATAGTGCGTTCAACAAGGTCTGCAGTGAGTTCATTGAATTTTGCTCTTGTCAGATTAGCGTCAAAATGCTTCGGACCTGAAGCATCGGCTGTAATGAAGGGAAGGTTTATATTTGAACTCATAGCGCTTGAAAGCTCGATCTTTGCCTTCTCGGCAGCTTCCTTAAGTCTCTGAAGAGCCATCTTGTCACGGCGCAAATCGATACCGCCGTTTTCTTTCATGAATTCCTGAGCGATCCAGTCGATGATTCTCTGGTCGAAGTCGTCTCCCCCGAGCCTGGTGTCTCCGTTCGTTGCGAGTACTTCGAACACGCCGTCGGAAATATCAAGTATTGAGACATCGAATGTGCCGCCGCTGAGGTCGAAGATCATTACCTTCTGTTCTATCGACTCTTTGTCAACGCCGTAGGCGAGAGCAGCAGCTGTGGGCTCGTTGATGATACGCATGACTTCCAGCCCTGCGATCTTGCCTGCGTCTTTTGTAGCCTGACGCTGAGAGTCAGAGAAGTATGCAGGAACTGTGATGACTGCCTGGGTGACCGGAGATCCAAGATAAGCTTCGGCATCCGCTTTCAGTTTCTGAAGTATCATAGCAGAGATTTCCTGAGGGGTGAATTTTTTGTCATCTATCGTGACTTTGTATTCAGAACCCATTTCACGCTTGATAGAGGAAACGGTTTTTTCAGGATTGGTGATAGCCTGACGTTTAGCAACCTGTCCGACCAGACGCTCGCCTGTCTTTGAGAATGCCACTACGGACGGTGTTGTTCTGTTACCTTCGGAATTTGGTATCACAACCGGTTCCCCGGCTTCGTAAACTGCTACGCAGGAATTGGTAGTTCCAAGATCTATGCCTATGATTTTTGCCATTTTAGTATCCTCCGATTATGTGTTGTGTATTTTGGTATATTGTTAACTGCATCAGTTCGCGACTTTGACCATCGCGTATCTCAGGACCTTGTCTCCGTATTTGTAACCGCACTGCATTACATCAACGATCTCGCCTTCACCATAGTTTTCATCTTCTATGTGCAGGACTGCGTTGTGGAGATTCGGGTCAAATGTATCACCGGCTGCGCCGAATGATTTGATATTAAGCTTTGCCAGCGTTTCCGGAAGCTTGTTCAGGATCATTTTGAGGCCTTCCGCCAGCTTTTCCGGCTCACCTGAAGAGTATTTTGCGGCATATTGCAGGTTATCTACTATCGGAAGCAGACCGCTCAGAGTGTCGCTGACGGCATCCCCGTAGATATTCGCCCGGTCTGACTGGGTCCTTTTCCTGAAGTTATCGTATTCCGCTGCGAGTCTCATATACTTGTCTGTGGTCTCTTCCAGAGATTTTTTCACACTGGCCAGTTCCCGGTTGGAAGCCTCCAGCTCCGCTTTGAGTTTTCTGATCTCGCTTTTTTTCTCTTTTTTTTCTTTCTCGCTGTTCTGATCTTTAGGTTCATGTACAGTTTCAGAATTCTCCGGGGCTTTTTCTTCCAGTCCGGTACTGGTTTCACTGTTTTCTGACATTTTGTCCTCCAGGTCATAAATATTTGGGAAACCGTCAGGGATGTCTAACGCTCCGCATCTCCGGGCCCGGACCCTTTGATCTTTTTCGGGCCTCCCCGGTCAAGAGCTGCGCTCACGCCTTTCGCAAGGCTGTCAACTGTGGCGATCACCCGCTTATAATCCATTCTGGTAGGGCCGATTATGCCTATTGCGCCTACCGGTACACCATCCTGGATGATGGACTTGAATATGAGAGTTGAATTGTCCATCACTTTAACGACATTTTCTCGGCCGATCAGTATATTGATACCGTTCTTGTCACCGCCGGTATTTGAAATAACATCCAGGAAATCATCTTTTCTTTCAAACAGAGCGAGGATCTCTCTCAGCCTGTCCACATCATAGTATTCAGGATATGAGAGGAGCCTGTTCACTCCTTCGAACTTCAGATCGCTTCCGTCAAATTCAGACATCGCCTGGCAAATCGCCTTGACCACCGGTGTTACCATGTAGTCATACTCACCCATCGCTGATTCCATTTTCATTATGAGTGGCATGTTGAACTCAGAAGCGGTAATGCCCGTTGCGGTCATGTTCAGGACCGAAGACAGCTGTGCTGCCGCCTGTACGGGAATTTGTGCTTCAGAGTGCATATACTTTGTTTTGACCATGCTTCCTATCAGCATGATAAGCATGCATGTGTAGTCATCTATCCGCATTATTTCATACCTGGAGACTGTTATCCTCAGTATCTTAGGCTTAACGGACAGGGCAGTGTAATTTGTCATCTTTGCCGCAAGCTTGACAGCGGTATCCATTATGGAGTCCAGCTCGGCCTGCTTCTGGCTTAGATTCGCTTTAAGCTCGTTGATCTCTGCATTTGTCAGATTGTACCTGTCAAGCAGCCAGTCTACGTAGAACCTGTATCCTGCTTCCGAAGGGATCCTGCCTGCGGATGTATGAGGCTGTTCCAGATATCCCAGGTTCTCCAGTTCGGCCATTTCATTGCGTATGGTCGCTGAGGAACAGGAGATGAGTTCATGCTTTGTGAGTGCCTTGCTGCCCACCGGTTCCCCGTTTTTTATGTGAGCGTCTATGACAGCTTTCAGTATCAGTTTTTTTCTCTCACTGAGATCATGATTCCTGTCTGGCAATTATATCCCCCGCAATCCTCAAAATTTAGCACTTAAAGAGCGTGAGTGCTAATTTGTGATATTAATTTACCACTTCAGAGGCTTTTAGTCAATAACTAAAATGATAATATTTTTGAATTTTCGGTTAACAAGCCGGATTTTCAGGGTTTTCAGTACCGCAAATTAGCATACTCATACCCATGGGTAACAAAAAAGGACTGCCTTGCGGCAGTCCCATATCAGTCTGTTGGTGATGTATCATCAATGGATAACGCAGCGCTCGGTGTCCTTGTCGAAAATGTGAACACGTTCCATATCAATAGCCACATTGATGATATCGCCTGCTCTTGCTGTGGATCTCGCAGAAACTCTTGCGGTGAGATTGGTCTCTTCAGCAACGAGATACAGATAGATCTCAGCGCCCATGAGCTCTGTGACTTCCACGTCTGTTTCGATGATCCAGTCGGACATAGCCTTGAGGGATGCGTCATCATCATGGATACACTCGGGACGCACACCTGCGATGACTTCCTTTCCGATATATTCCTGGATATCTTCCGATTCCGCTTTTGCCTTCGGGAGCTTCAGCGAGTTGGAGCCGAATGTGAGATAGATACCGTCATCTTTCTTTTCAAGCTGTGCATTGATGAAGTTCATCTGCGGAGTTCCGATGAATCCGGCAACGAAAAGGTTTACAGGGTTGTCGTAAAGGTTCTGGGGGCTGTCTACCTGCTGGATAAGACCGTCCTTCATTACGACGATACGTGTTGCCATCGTCATGGCCTCGACCTGGTCGTGAGTAACGTATACGAACGTTGTACCGACTCTCTGGTGGATCTTTGTCAGCTCTGTTCTCATTGCGGCTCTCAGCTTGGCATCGAGGTTCGAAAGAGGCTCGTCAAGAAGGAATACTTTGGGGTTACGGACTATCGCTCTACCGAGGGCGACACGCTGTTTCTGACCGCCTGACAGAGCCTTCGGCTTTCTGTCGAGAAGGTGGGTAATGTCAAGAATACGGGCAGCCTCTTCGACCCTGCGCTTGATCTCTTCCTTCGGGGTTTTGCGGAGCTTAAGACCGAATGCCATGTTGTCAAAGACTGACATATGAGGATAAAGAGCGTAGTTCTGGAACACCATTGCTATATCTCTGTCTTTCGGAGCCACGTCGTTCACCAGACGGTCACCGATGAAGAGTTCACCTTCAGTGATCTCCTCAAGTCCGGCGATCATACGGAGGGTCGTGGTTTTTCCGCATCCTGAAGGACCAACAAGAATCAGAAATTCCTTATCCTTGATCTCAAGGCAGAAATCACTTACGGCTGTTACACCGCCGGGGTACTTCTTGTAAATGTGTCTCAATGAAAGGCTTGCCATATTTAATAATCCTCCTTGGAATCGGCCTGCTGCCGTGCAGTCATGCCGGAAAAAGCATTTTAAAAAATGGATAGAATTCTACACCGATAGATTATATCAAAAGTGCAATTGAAAATGAAGAGTTTTTTTCACCGAAAATTTATTTATTAGTTTGTGCAATATGTACACATTGCCGAGTCTGCAATTTCGGCAGGGAACCGGGACAGCGCTCAGAACTTCATCGTCAGCCCGATCCGCTGGCGTTTCAGATCGACGGATTTTATCATGACTTTGACGACATCCCCGATGGAAAGCACTTCAGAGGGGTGTTTGATGTACCTGTTTGAGATCTCGCTTATGTGTACTAGACCGTCCTGGTGGACGCCTATATCGACGAACGCGCCGAAATCGATGACGTTCCTGACCGTTCCTGTGAGGATCATGCCGGGAGCCAGATCCTCCATGGTCATGACCTTTTCTCTCAACACCGGAGGAGGAAGGGTGTCCCTTATGTCTCTTCCGGGTTTTTCCAGTTCCTTGAGGATGTCGTTCAGCGTCATTTCCCCGATTCCCAGCTCGTCACAGAGTTTCCTGGCCCCGTACGACTTTACCTCGTCCCTCAGTGACAGGGGCACGTCGGCCGTGGTCTTGCCGAAAGTTCCGAGGAGCTTTACCGTGGCTCCGTATGACTCGGGATGGACCCCCGTGTTGTCGAGTATTTCTGCTCCGCCGGGTATTCTGAGGAATCCTGCAGCCTGTTCAAAGGCCTTGGCTCCGAACCTGGGTACATTTAGAATATCCTGCCTTGTCCTGAACTCGCCGTTTTTCTCACGGTATTTTACTATATTTTTTGCTGAAGCGGAGTTTATACCCGCTATGTATGAAAGCAGGCTGTAAGAAGCAGTGTTCACGTCTACACCGACGGAGTTAACGCAGTCTTCCACAACACCTGTCAGCGCTTCATCAAGACGGGCAGGCTTCATGTCATGCTGGTACTGTCCGACGCCGATGGATTTGGGATCGATCTTTACCAGTTCTGCCAGGGGATCCTGGAGCCGGCGTGCGATAGAGACTGCGCTGCGCTCGGTCACATCAAAGTCCGGAAATTCCTCGGCTCCGAGTTCGGATGCGGAATAAACCGACGCGCCGGCTTCGGATACGATTATGTATTTCGTCTTTCCGCCCATCTCCGCAAGTGTTTCGGCGATGAACATTTCGCTCTCGGCCGAAGCGGTACCGTTGCCGATGGATACTACGTCAACATCGTACTTGGTAATGAGTTTCTTGACTACCTTCTTAGATTCCTCGATCCTTTCATGAGGCTTGGTAGGATATATGACTGCAGTATCGAGAACAGCGCCCGTGGGAGTTACGACAGCCAGCTTGCATCCTGTTCTGTAACCGGGGTCATAGCCCAGAACGGTTTTCCCTTTCAGGGGAGACTGCATGAGCAGGTTCCTGAGGTTGACTGCGAACAGTTTGATAGCGTTCTCACTGGATGAATCGGTGAGATCGTTCCTTATTTCTCTCTCAATGGAAGGGGCGATGAGCCTGTCATAGCTGTCAGTGACGGCGGAGGCTACATAGGGGAACGCGGGGCTTTTGAAATCGGTTACGACCTCTGAGAAAAGGTAGTTCAGAATTATCTCTCTGTCTACGGTAATGGAAACGGACAGAGCGTTTTCCTTCTCTCCCCTGTTTACTGCAAGCACTCTGTGGGGCGGGATCTTAGAGACGGGCTCTGAATACTCATAATACTGTTCGTATACGGGAGCCTCGGCCAGTTTCTTGGAATTCAGCATTCCGTACTTGAAGGTCAGACTGCGTATTTCCTTCCGGTATTCCGCATTGTCCGAAACCGATTCGGCGATTATGTCCTTTGCGCCTGCGATTGCCTCGTCCGTGTCCGACACGCCTTTTTCCGCATCGATGTATTTTCTGGCCTCTTCCTCTATGGAAACGTCGTACTGCGGCTGCTGAAGCATGATATACTCTGACAGGGGCTCGAGACCTTTTTCTTTCGCCACGGAAGCCCTGGTCTTTCTCTTGGGCCTGTACGGCCTGTAGATGTCATCTGCTTCCGTTACCGTCTCTGCGTTGTCGATAGCCTGTATCAGTTCCTCCGTGAGTTTGCCCTGGGCGTCGATGAGAGCCTTGATCTCCTCTTTTCTCTTTTCAAGATTTCTCAACGAGGTGAGTCTGTCCACCAGTTTCCTCAGCACAGTATCGTCCAGTCCGCCGGTGACTTCCTTTCTGTATCTTGCCACGAAAGGCACGGTGTTTCCGGCATCGAGAAGCTCGATCGTTGCGTCGAGTCTGGTTCTGGGGATCTGAAGTTCTTCCGACAGTCTTGCGTTGATATCCATGCTAAAAGTTCTCCGTTTCTATGTCACTGAGTATTTGTCTGTTTGCTGGAAAGGCTGCGCAGCAGCTCTATCTCGGAGCCGTCAAGCTCCGAATAATCGCCTTCTTTTTCGATGCCGGACAGTGTGAGGCCCGCGAAACGGACCCTCTCAAGCTCCAGGATCTCCGAGCCTACGGCGAGGAACATGCGTTTTATCTGGTGATATTTTCCTTCTGTTACCGTAATGGTGCCGTTTTCCGGATCACATGCATCCACTTTGCACGGCATCGATCTGAAATCCCCGAGATCTATGCCTTCCTCCAGTTTTCTGACCTGATCGCCGCCGATAGCTTTACATTTGTAGCGATATGTTTTTTCACAATGATGTCTGGGCGACAGCAGTTCGTGAGCCAGCTGGCCGTCATTGGTGATAAGGAGCAGGCCGGTGGTGTCGATGTCGAGTCTTCCGCAGGGAAAGGCGCCGGCTTTCCTGAATTCTGACGGGATCAGGTTCATAACGGATCTGTCATCCGGATCGGTCGTGGAAACATACCCCCGTGGTTTGTTGAGCTTGAGATACCTGAATTCTGTATAGCGGAAAAGTTTGCCGGATACTGTGACCGTATCTGTTTCCGCATTTGTTTTCCGGGAAGGATCCTTTACGACAAGGCCGTTTAGCGTCACGGCGCCGTGCCTTATCGCCTCTCCGGCTTCACGGCGTGTGTATTTGCCACCGGATGAAAGATATTTGTCAAGTCTCATCGTACCCGCTCCTGAGCTCCGACCCGAGAGTGAGAGCCGGTTTTCTTCGGAAAAATTATACCATAATGTAATGTGTCATGCAAGCATCCGCAGTCCGCCGGTGTGCTGTGAGCGACTGATAAAAGTACGCCGCGAGGCAGTGCAATCGGGCAAAAACACTTGCATTTGACACATCCCGTGCTTATAATAACAATGAGTTATTGTGTAAAGAAAGGTAATGCGATGAGAGCCTTTAGAACTGCCTTGTTCTCTGTTGTTCTTGCGGTTTTGAGCCTGTTTCTGTCTCTTGCCGTTTTCGCGGATATTGAAAGGGACGGGAAAGTGGTAATCGCCATCGATCCGGGCCACGGGGGAATCGACGGAGGATCCGATGCCGGCACATACCCCGAAAAGGTATACAATATGAAGCTGGCGCAGTATCTCAGGGACTGCCTGAATGAGGATGAACGTTTTTCAGCTGTTCTGACACGTGAAGAAGACATATATCTTCATTTTGTGCCGAGAGTAAGAGCAGCGGTCGACGCCGGGGCTGATGTGCTCATTTCAATGCACTGCAATACCTTTGAGCAGTCTTATGTAGGAGGCTGTACAGCGTTTGTCTCAAGGATCGAAAAGTATTCGGCAGGTACTCTGGCAGGGATGCTGCTTGACGCCATCAGCACTTCCGGTATATACAGGGGAAGGGTGGATACAAGAGTGGACACCGGAGACTCCCTTGGTGTGTACTACTGGGATGAAGAACATCAGTGGGATATGCCTGGAAGACCGGACCTCGGGATACCGAGCGACTATTATTCCATCAATATGTTCGGATCGAAATTCGGGATCCCGGCTATCATCGTCGAACATGGGTATCTTTCAAACCCGGGTGACCTGGCCATACTGGACGATGACGACAACCTGCGGGCGATAGCGAGAGCGGAGGCAGATGCGATAATAAGCTACTATACGGGACATGAGCATGTATTCGGTGAGATCGAAATAGATTACCCATCAAACTGTGCATATGCCGGTACGGAATCAAGGAGATGCGTTATATGCGGGGCAAGATCGGGTATCAGCCAGCTTGAGGAGAACCCTGAGGGACATTTCTGGAGGGCTACGTACTACTCCCCTGCGACCTGTACTTCCGACGGATACGCGGAGTATGTGTGCCAGATCACGTACAACCTGAACCAGAAAGGCGATCCTAGGGAGGTACATAAAAAACAGGAGGTCATTCCCGCCACAGGTCATGACTATGAGACGCTGGAGGACAGTCAGCCGGGGCACGGCAGCAACGGAAGACTGTGGCAGAGATGCCGTAACTGCGGCGATGAGATATTGGAGATCCGGACCGGAGACGGGCATGATTTTGAAGAGCAGTCATATACACCGCCCACGTGTACCGAGCCGGGCAGCCGTGTTCTGCTCTCCACTGTATGCGGCTTTATTTCCGAAGAGGTGATAGAACCTTCAGGACACCGGTATGAAGTGACGGAGGATTCAGAGCCCACCCATCTTGAAGACGGAAGGCATGTTGAGATATGCGCCGTCTGCGGGGATGAGATAACTGAGATAAGGCCTGCCGAAGGCCATTCTTTTGAAGAGGAATCTGTGATCCCGCCCACATGCACTGAGCCGGGAAAGAAGATGCTTAAGTGCAGTATCTGCGGTGACGAGATCAGCGAGGAGATACCTGCCGCGGGGCACTCGGAAACTGAAGGACCGGACGGACGCATCGTATGCTCTGTGTGCGGCGAGGTGATAAGGGAAGCTTCTGAAACCACAGGATCTGCGCAGCCGGATGATCCGGCCGAGACAGGCGAATCTTCCGGGGATGCCGCGGAGGAGAATAAAGAAGATGAAGACGGCACAAGAAAGACAGTCATAATAATAGCTTCGGCGGCAGCTGCAGCTGCGGTCGTGGCCGGAATAGTCATAGGAATCATAAAGTCGCGCAAAGCCGGGTAGTATCATGATCGAAATTACAATGCTTCTGTCGACGGTCGGGACGCTTGCGCTGCTTCTGGCAACAGGATTTGCGGGAGGCAAGCTTAAGATCCTTGATGAGACGGTTACGGAAAAAATATCAGTGGTTGTCATAAAAATAGTACAGCCGTTCCTGATCATAAATTCATTCATAGGATGTGAATTCAGTCCGGAAAACCTCAGCACCGGTCTCTGGATACTTCTGCTCGGGCTCGGGCTGCACGGAGTCCTTGCTGCCTCTGCGTTCCTCCTGGCGAAGCCGATCAGGGATATGGACGAGAGAAAAATATCAGAATTTGCGATGCTGTTCGGTAATTCCGCTTTTGTGGGGTTCCCGATCCTGGAATCCATCTTCGGAAAGACCGGGCTTTTCTACGGCGCGTTTTTCCTCGCCAGCTTCCATCTTGTCATGTGGACGTGGGGCATCATGATACTTGCCCGCGGCCGGAAGGACATAAAGATTACGCCCAGATCCATCTTCATCAACTGGGGCACCATTCCGTGTGTGATAGGGTTCGTTCTCTTCGTGACGGGGCTTAAGATGCCCTCGTTCATTACTTCGTTCACAGGATATCTTGCAGCACTTGGAACGCCCCTTTCGCTTCTTGTGGCCGGGGCAAATATAGCCAGGGTCAAACTCAGGAAGCTTTTTGCGAATCCGCATATATACTACGTTTCCGCGATGAAAATGGTAGTGGTTCCGCTGGCAACAGCGCTTCTTATGCGGCTGATAGGTCTTCCGGAATACATGATACTTTTCGGCGGCGTTATGGCGGCTATGCCATGTGCTTCCGTTGTCACGATGTTCAGCGAGGTATACAAATTGTCACCGGGTTACGCGGGGGGACTGGTGGGAACATCTACTGTCCTGTGTACGCTTACAATAATTCCCGTTGTGACTTTGATAGGAATGATAGCGGCTATCTAGGCCGTACAGAATGACCTTTCCGGAAGGTTTTTATGAAAGATACTGAAATCAGCAGAAATTATGATATAGCCGTAATAGGCGCGGGGCATGCGGGAGTAGAGGCCGCTCTCGCTTCCGCCAGGTGCGGGCTCCGAACGGCACTTTTCACACTGTCGCTTGACTCTATATCCAATATGCCTTGCAATCCCTCCATCGGGGGAACAGGCAAGGGACATCTGGTTTTCGAGATCGATGCCCTGGGTGGAGAGATGGGGGTCATGGCAGACAAAGCCACGATCCAGTCAAGGATGCTGAACTCCAGCAAGGGGGCAGCAGTCCGATCGAAGAGAGTTCAGGCGGACAGACGCCGGTACTCCGGACTCATGAAGCAGGCTGTTGAATCCCAGGCAAATCTTCAGCTGATACAGTCAGAGGTCACGGATATCATAACGGAGCAGGACGGACACGGAAAAACGAAGATCTGCGGGATCGTGACAGAGCCTGCGGGAGAGTTTTCCTGTTCCGCTGCGGTCATATGCACCGGCACTTATCTGGGCGGCGTGACGCATGTGGGTGACGTAATGAGGCCCTCAGGGCCGGACAACTCGCTCCCCGCGTCATTTCTGACAAAATCTCTTTGCAGATACGGCCTTTCCATGATGCGGTTCAAGACAGGCACCCCCCCGAGGATACACAGAAGATCCATCGATTTTGACCGGCTTGAAGTACAGTACGGTGAAGAGCATATCACCCCTTTTTCCTCGCTCACAGACGAGGAGGAACTGAACAGGATCGAACAGATACCGTGCCATGTCGTTTATACTAACGAGAACACGCACCGGATCATCAGGGAGAATATTGACAGATCCCCGCTCTATTCCGGAAAGATCCATGGCACGGGTCCCAGGTACTGTCCGTCGATCGAGGACAAGGTGATCAGGTTCGCTGAAAAAGAAAGGCACCAGCTGTTTGTGGAGCCCATGGGGCTGGATACTGACGAGATATATCTTCAGGGATTTTCATCATCTCTTCCCACCGATGTGCAGGAGAAGATGCTGAGAAGCCTGGAGGGGTTCGGTCATGCCGAGATCATGCGCTACGCCTATGCCATCGAATATGATTGCATAGATCCGCTGGAGCTGCTGGGCACTCTTGAATTCAAGAAGATAAAAGGACTTTATGGTGCAGGCCAGTTCAACGGGACTTCAGGATATGAGGAAGCCGCCGCTCAGGGGCTTCTTGCCGGGATCAACGCTTCTCTTTATGTAAGGGGGATGGACCAGATCACTCTTCCGAGACATTCTTCATATCTCGGGACGCTGGTCGACGATCTTGTCACCAAGGGCACCAATGAGCCGTACAGAATAATGACAGGAAGAAGCGAGTACAGGCTCCTGATACGCCAGGACAATGCAGAGGAAAGACTGTCAAAATATGCGTTTGACGCCGGTTTGATCTCAAAGGAAAGGTATGAGCAGACGCTTGAGAGAACGGCAGAGGTAAAAAGGGAAGTTGACAGGCTGAAAGCATACAACATCGGACCATCGTCGGGCATCAATGATCTTCTCGAAGAGCGGGAGACCGCTCCGATCACAAGCGGCACCACCCTGGCTGAGATCATCAGGCGTCCGCAGCTGGACTATGACTCGACGGCCGCCTTTGACATGGAAAGGCCCTCTCTGCCGAGGGCGCTCCGCGAAAGGGTGCAGACTGAGATCAAATATGAAGGATACATAAAGCACCAGCTTGAGGAAGTCAGGCGTCAGGAAAAATCCGACAGCACAAGGCTTCCTGCTGACACGGATTACTCAAAGATCAAGGGGCTGAGACTTGAAGCTGCCCAGAAACTAAACAAAGTACGGCCTCTTACGATAGGCCAGGCGTCGAGGATCTCCGGGGTCAATCCCGCAGACATATCGGTGCTGCTTATCTGGCTGGAGATAAGAAACCGCGAGAAGACTCCGAAGGGAGATTTGTAATGAATATTTCCGGAAAGATCCGCAGCCTGTGTGAGGAAGCGGAATCGGAACTGAGAGAAACGTTCAGCGATATCGACAGGGTATCCGGCGTGCTTACGGAGCATGTGCTTGACTGCTTCAGGAAACACTGCGTGTCAGAATCCCTGTTTGCCCCTTCCACAGGGTACGGATACGGAGACAGGGGACGGGATGAGGCCGACGGCATTGCTGCTGACATCTTCAGGGCAGAAGCGGGTTTCATCAGACCTTCGATTCTGTCCGGGACTCATGCCATAACAGTTGCCCTGTTCGGCATTCTGAGACCGGGTGATGTAATGCTTTCTGTCACCGGAAGACCTTATGACACCCTGCTGGATGTGATAGGAATCGGCGACGGAGCGCCCGGGGAAGGCTCGCTGAGAGACTGGGGCGTCCTGTATGATTCAGTAGATCTTCTGCCTGACGGAAGTATCGATATTGCCGGACTCAGGGAAAAGATGGAATCATACGGCAACAGGCTGAAGATGGTATATGTCCAGAGATCCAGGGGCTAT
>JAFTCY010000019.1 GCA_017454465.1 Clostridia bacterium | reverse complement strand
GATTCTTCTGACTGTATAATGTCTTTGCAAGAGGCTGAGATCACGCGCAAGCGACTCAGGCCCGCATGAGATATACACTATACGTTGCGGTGACAATGCGAGGATGGTTTCGATGAAGTTCCTGCTGCATCCCGAACGTGGCGGGTCGGTTATTACAACATCGTACCTTATATTCTGTTTCCTTACATACCTGGAATCAGGGATACATAAATACTCAGCGTGCATGATTCCGTTCAGTTCCGCATTGGCTTTTGCGGTTTCGACCGCATCACGGCTTACATCAAAACCGCTGAGTGATGCGCAGCCGTGTTTTGTGGCTGTTATCCCTATTGTTCCAATGCCGCAGTAGGCGTCCAGAACCCGGTCTTTTTCCGATATTTCCGCGAACTCGGCAACAGTTGAATACAGTTTTTCGGTTGAATAGGGGTTTATCTGGTAGAATGCTTTCGGCGGTACTCTGAATCTGCATCCGCACAGTATATCCGTTATGTATCCGGGGCCGCGAAGAATGCGTTCCGTGCCGTCCGTCCACAGAGGGATCTCAGTATCATTCTTTATTTCTGATACGGATTTAATCGAAGACATTGATCTCATAAGATCGTCAGCGAGTTTGTGTTCATTCATAAATGATCCGGCAAACGTAACGAAACTTACAGATATTTCACCGGTTCCGACGGCCTTTCTGATCATTACATGCCTGAGGTCCCCGCGGCGTCCGTCAAAGATCCTGACTCCGTACTGCCTGACAAGTTTTCTGATCTGCCTGTAGACTTCGGAGATCTCCTCATCCTCCATAAGGCAGCTGCCTACGTCAGCGATACCATTATCAGATGAACGGTACAGTCCTGACCTCATCCTCCCGGATTCGAACCTGAACAGGTACTGTGCCTTGTTCCGGTAGTGCTCGGACGGGAATGAGGGAATTATTTCCCCTACATGGCCGAACCTTCCGAGAAGCCCGATCACTTTCTTCATCTTGAGAGAGAGTTCTTCCTCATAACTGAGATTCAGTGTCTGGCAGGCGCCGCACTTCCTTCTGTATTCACAGGTCCTGACGGTGTTGATCACACTTTTCCTCCACTTTCCATTGTATTTAAATAAACTTTCCCGTAACGCTTTCAGGGCAGGCAGCGATTTCTTCAGGGGTGCCGCAGGCCACGATCCTGCCTCCCTCATCACCGCCTCCGGGACCCATATCGATCAAATAACCGGCATTTCGTATCACATCAAGATCGTGTTCGATCACTACCACCGTCGCTCCCTTGTCCATGAGAGTCTGAAAAACGCCCAGAAGCGTTTTCACGTCGAGGGGGTGCAGCCCGATCGTAGGTTCATCAAAAACAAACACGCTGTCTTCCTGCGTTTTCCCCATTTCACTGGCCAGTTTCAGTCTCTGGGCTTCCCCCCCTGACA
Source organism: Clostridia bacterium (assembly GCA_017454465.1). GTDB lineage: Bacteria > Bacillota > Clostridia > Oscillospirales > CAG-272 > UMGS1696. The sequence goes on along the minus strand of JAFTCY010000019.1, from coordinate 8,917 downwards.
GGTCAGGCGTTTCCTCGCCCAGTGTCAGGTATCCCAGTCCGAGGCTCTGAAGAACTGACAGCTTCGGTGCAACGCTGCTGATGTCCCTGCAGAAGCCCAGGGCAGTGTTTACATCCATCGCCATAAGTTCAGGCAGAGTCTTTTCCTCGCCGGACCTGTTTTTGAACACTATCCTGTACGCTGCTTTTGCGTATCGTGATCCTCTGCACTCAGGGCAGGGGATATCAACGTCCGGCAGGAACTGGACATCCAGGCTTATAGATCCCGTGCCGTCACATACCGGGCACCGCAGAGCTCCTGTGTTATACGAGAAGTCGCCGGCCCTGTATCCCTTTTCCCTGGCGTCTTTTGTCCTTCCGTAGATCTTCCTCAGTTCATCATGAACGTTGGCGTATGTGGCTACTGTGGACCGGATGTTGATGCCTATGGGGGAGGCGTCGATCAGCTTCACGTGACGAATACCGTCAGCTTTGATATTAACAACATGTTCGGGCAGCTTTTCGCCGGATATCAAGGCGTTCAGTCCCGGAACGAGGCTTTCAAGGACCATTGTGGTCTTTCCGGAGCCCGATACGCCAGTGACAACGGTCATTTTCCCCTTCGGGATCTTTACGTCAAGCGGCCTGACCGTATGGATCTGGGATGTCTGCATGCTTATGCAGCCTTTGCTGAACAGACCGGCGTTGCCGGGCTTCATTCTTACAGACCGGGTATCTTTAAGGAACGGGGCTATCACAGAGCCAGGATCGCCGGAGATCTGACTGACCGTTCCTTCGGCGATGACTCTCCCTCCGGCAGCCCCCGCGCCAGGCCCCATCTCGATAAGCCAGTCCGCTTCTTTGAGTATCTGGATATCGTGATCCACGACAAGAACGGAGTTCCCGTCAGCCACAAGATCGTGCATCACGCCGCATAGCCCGGATATATTGGCTGGGTGAAGGCCGATGGACGGTTCGTCCAGAACATAAAGCACTCCCGTCGTGCGGTTTCTTACCGCTCTGGCAAGCTGCATCCTCTGACGTTCCCCGGTCGAAAGCGTGGATGAGGCCCGGTCAAGTGTAATGTAGGAAAGCCCCAGATCCATCAGCCTGCCTGCTGCTGACAGGTAGGAGCCGCAGATGCTTTCGGCCATCGGTCTCATTTCGTCTGGCATGGAGCCGGGCACCTTTGCAATCCAGTCCAGCGACTGTGAAAGTGTCATTGCGCAGACATCGGCCAGGCTCTTGCCCATTATCCTCGGCGCTCTTGCTTTTTCTGACAGCCTTGTTCCCCCGCATTCCGGGCAAACAGAAAGTCTCAGAAATTTCTCCACGCGCTTCATTCCGCTTTCGTCCTTCACTTTTGAAAGGGCATTCTCCACTGTATATGTAGCGTTGAAATATGTGAAATCCATCTCGCCCGCGGCTCCGCTGGTCCGGTTCTGGTAAACGATATGACGCTTCAGAGCAGGGCCGTGAAAGACGATATCGCGCTCTTTTTCCGTCAGGTCCCTGAACGGAACGTCGGTGCGGACTCCCATATCCCTGGCGATATCCTTCATAAGGGACCACATAAGGGTCTGCCATGGGAGGACCGCTCCTTCATCGATCGTCAGCGATTCATCGGGCACAAGGGTCGACTCGTCCACGACGCGGACTATCCCGGTTCCGTCGCAGTGGGGGCAGGCGCCCTGGCTGTTGAAGGCAAGCTCCTCTGCGCCGGGACCGTAGAAATGTTCACCGCATTCGGGACAGACCAGCTCCTGTTCCGCCGCCACAGCCATGGAAGGGGGAAGATAGTGACCGTTAGGGCACCTGTGACTGCCGAGACGTGAAAACAGCAGGCGCAGGCTGTTCAGAAGTTCTGTGCCGGTACCGAACGTTGACCTGATGCCCGGAACAGCCGGGCGCTGGTGCAGGGCAAGGGAGGCGGGCACATACAGCACCTCGTCAACATCAGCCTTTGCCGCCTGGGTCATACGGCGCCTTGTATAGGTGGAAAGAGACTCAAGATAACGCCTAGAGCCCTCGGCGTACAGAACGCCCAGGGCCAGCGATGATTTCCCGGAGCCGGACACTCCCGCTATCCCTACGATCCTGTTCAGCGGAATGTCGACATCTATGTTTTTAAGGTTATGGACTCTCGCCCCTCTGACCTTTATTTTGTTTGGTATCTCAGTGCTCATAAGTATCCTTTTCGGCCGGACGGCCTTTTTTCATTACAGGGTGAAGACTGTTTCATCCAGCGGTTTTCTCTGAAAATGCCATGGACCCGGCCTGGAATCCTCCGACGGGTATCCCATGGCGAACATCATCACGGGGATATGGTTTTCCGGAAGCCCGAGAACATCGGACACCTGCCTGCTGTCAAAGCCGCGGAGCCATACGCTGTGAACACCGAGCTCCTCCGCTTCATACATCATGGTCGCGGCGACGATGGCCGCGTCCTGCTCTCCTGAGCAGTAGCTGTCATAGCCGGTGTCATGGGGATTACGCCACGCCGTGTCAGAATCATAGCAGACCAGCATCATGAGGGGCGCGTTGAAGTGTGACACCCGGATACTGCTGCGTACTTTTTGCAGCGCCTCCCGGCTCCGGATCACATATATCCGCTGCGGCTGGTAGTTGCACGCTGTCGGCGACATGCGCCCGGCCTCGAGTATCCTGTCTGTTTTTTCCTGCTCTACGGGACGTGAGTCGAAATAGCGCTCTGAGTAGCGGCTGTATGCCAGGTCAAAAAATGTCATATCATCTTCCTCACTGTTATTTAACGAACTGAAGTATCTCACTTATCACGGCTGGATCCTGCGACGTCATGCGGCCGATGGGCTTGTCAGCAAAGAAAGCTTTGCGCTCCTCGGGGGTGTTGAGCTGCTTTTCGCTTATGAGCCTCTTGTATTGGCCCATCCACGCGTTCATGGTCTCAAGGGCCTCCGCGGAATAATTCGGATTGTGCTTTTTGTGTTCCACGGTGATCACCCGGATGTTGGGATTGTTCAGACTGATAACCTGACCGGCGTTGTACCTGTAATTAACCATCGGATCGTCGGTGGAATGAAACCAGAGCAGTCTGTCCGTGGTTCCGGCCAGATATTTCCTGTTGTCAGCATTTCCGTATTCGGGATCCAGCCTGATTTCATATTTCTTTACCAGATTTGCCAGAGGGCGCAGCTTGAAGTATCCCATCATCTCGTCAGAGATACTTACGAATCCGGATATTATAACGGCTCTTTTTACATCGGGCCTCAGGCGCGCGATGTTGAGAGCGGTGTAGCCGCCAAGGGAATGACCCACCGGTATGATCTCCCCACAGGGATCAAGCAATGCGAGAAGTTCCATTATGTCCCTGGTAGGCGCGTTGGCCGATGTCAGCCGCTCTCCGCCGGATTCACCGCACCCGGTATAGTCAAGGGTAAGCACCCGGAATCCCGCCCGGCAGATAGTCTCTATCTCAGTGAGATATGCGGTGTGTCCCGGCCCCATGCCAGGGCAGAACAGGATGAGTTTGTTTTCACTGCATCCCGCGTAGCAGTAGGTAAAATACTTTATCTCCACACCTGCGGAGTTTTTGAACGAGCCCTCTTTGCATGAAAGACCGGGAAAGTCCCCCGGGGAGTAGTACGGAATGGCTCCGTCCTTGTCAAAGCGTCTCAGCAAGTTCTTTCTGTACGTGTTTACTACAAATCCCATATTGTCCTCCTTATCATGTTATGGCTGCGCGGCAGGGAAGTGTGAAAGTATTCTCACGGAAATCAGGGAAAAAGCCGTTCTTCTCCTCTGTATCTTCCATGAACGCGGAAAGTCTGCCGCAGCTGATCAGCTGTCCGCTGTGCCTGCACAATGCGTCCGGGTCCCCGGGCTTCTGAACATGAACTTCCTTGCGGCGTCGATGGCGATCCTGTAAGGGAGCGGGCGCAGAGCCCTGTCTGCCTCCTTCAGCTTTTCCCTGATCGGAATGTTCTGGGGACAGTGCAGCTCGCATTTTCCGCATCCGATGCACTGTGTGGCAAAGGCAGGAGTTTTTGTCAGTCCCACCGTCTGTATGAATTGTGATCTTCCCTGGCTTTTCGTCTCGATATACATGGCGTTGTAGCAGCGGAAGATACCGGGTATGTCGACTCCCTGCGGGCAGGGCATACAGTATCTGCAACCCGTGCATCCGACTTTTTCGGATTCGCGTATGCCCTTTTTGACCTCTTCAAGAAGTTCGAAGTCCTGCGCCGTCAGCTCTCCGGCCACTGCTTCAGAAGCTATTCTGCAGTTTTCACGGACCATATCCAGGGAGTTCATGCCCGAAAGGACCACTGTAACTTCATTCTGGTTATACAGCCAGCGGAAACCCCATTCGGCCGGCGTCCACCCTCTGCTGCTGCCGCTGATGGCTTTTCTGGCTTTTTCGGGAAGCATATTCACCAGTTTTCCTCCGCGGAGCGGTTCCATGATGACTGCCGGGATCCCTTTTGCCGCCGCTGCCCTGAGTCCCTCGGCTCCGGCCTGTGTCACTTCGTCCAGGTAGTTGTACTGTATCTGGCAGAAGTCCCAGTCGTAGTCATTCAGTATTTTCAGGAAGTTATCCGTATTTCCGTGATAAGAGAAGCCGATGTTCCCTATAGCCCCTGACTTCTTTTTCTCTTCTATCCACTCCTGAACGCCCACTGCCTTGAGCTTTTCCCACATCGCTATGTCGGTGAGGTGGTGCATAAGGTAATAGTCGACGCGGCCGGTGCGCAGCCTTTCCAGTTCCTCTCCGAAGAATCTGTCCAGGGAGGCATTGCTTCTTATAAGATACTGGGGCAGTTTGGTGGCTATGCTGACCTTGTTGCGAATGCCGTTTCTTTCCAGTATCTCGCCTAACGCCGCTTCGCTTCCGGGATAGACATAGGCGGTATCGAAATAATTCACGCCGGCGTTGTAAGCGGCCATTATTTCCTTTTCAGTCTTCCCGATATCTATGCTGCCGCCCTTTTTCGTAAATCTCATGCATCCGAAGCCAAGCACCGAAAGCTCTTTTCCGTATCTGTCTTTTCTGTACTTCATACTGCCGTCAAAAATCCTTTCTTAACTTCCGTGATCAGGGAGTGATAACACCTGACAGGATTCCGGGCGTTCGAGCGTCAGACAAGCACATAGCCGCGGAATCCGCGTACCGAATAGTAAGAGTCCGCTCCGTTGTGAAATGTGAAGACCCGCCCGTAGCGCCGCTCGCAGAAAAGGGCACCGCCCTGAGTTCTGACGCTGTGAGGTGTCCATATCCAGGACGAGGTCTTAAGGTCGAATTCTCCCAGGCTCTGAAGCCTGAAGTACATTTCCTCGGTCAGCAGGGAAATACCGATCTCAAGCGCTTCCTGCTCGGCGCTTCCTGACGGAGGGTTTTTTGCCCTTTTCTCAAGGGCTTCCCGGTCGTAGCAAAGGCTTCTGCGGCCCGAAGGAGACTCTTTCGAACAGTCACAGAAAATTAGACGGCCGGAAGGTCCGTCGGATCCGATCGTGTCAGGCTCGCCTCCGCTCTCCTCCATCTTCCGCAGGACAACAAGCGCCTGCGGGTCATTTTTAAGCCTGTTTTCCACATATTGCCAGTCAAGTTCCGGGTGGCGCGATCTGTTATCAGTGAATCTTTTCTCCAGTATCTCAAGTATCATACGGTGTAACTCCTTACATAAATTAAGCATGCTTTGCCCGCGCTGTATGAATCGGGTGCCGTGCCTTGCGGGTCCGGCGGGTATGACGGTGATCATAGGTGTGAGGCTCCGGGCAGGTCTTCCAGGCTTTTCTCTGAATGATGGTGGCTGTGGTTTGTGTCGGTGATGTAGTGATTATGCCCGTGTGAATGGACGACCGTATGCGTATGGGTCGTTCCGTCATGTGTGTGCGTGAAGGTGTGAACGTGTTCGTGAGAGTGAGATCTTATAAGCGTGTCGGCGACAACGAGGGCAGAGCCTGCCAGCATGACCGCGAGGGCGGCGAAATACGCCCATGAAAGGCTTTCCCTGAGAATTACAAATGAAAGGAATGCGCCCGCAAATGGCGCTATGGCATAATACGCGCTTGTTTTTGCCGCTCCCAGGGTGTTCTGCGCCCGGACATACAGGAAGATGCTGAGACCGTATGCGACGAATCCCAACAGCATCGCAGCCGCTATGTATGCGAATCCCGGCAGTGTTTCTTTCTTGATTAAGGCGATAATAAGTGAGCCAAGACCTGAGAAAAGGCCTTTGACCGTGACGATCTCATAGGCGCTTTTTGACGAGATCTTTCTGGTGCAGTTGTTCTCAAGACCCCAGCATACTGTAGCCCCGATCACAAACAGGGAACCGAAAGAGAACCTGAAACTGTCGGTTCCCTCGAATGAAAGAAGTATGCTCGATACTGTGATAAGCGCAATGGCTGCCCACAGTCTTTTTGACACAGCTTCTTTGAAAACGAACAGCGCGATCAGGGAAGTCGCAACTATCTCAAAGTTGCCCAGCAGGGAAGCGTTTGCAGATGTGCCGAAACTTATACCAAGCATCAGCAGGATAGGAGCGGCGATATCCAGGACGACCATCCCTATTACGTAAGGCATATCGCTCTTCGAAAGGTGTTCGGGCATCTGGCGTACTTTCCTGCCCGCAAGGGACAGCACGCCTATGCCGATGCCTGCGCCCAGATACAGCAGCGCAGCCATGGACGCGGGGCCAACGTGCTGAAGAAGAAGCTTTGACAAAGGGACGTTGACTGCGTAAAAAAGGGCCGCCAGTACTGCATAGATGATTGCGCGTATTTTTGATTTGTCCATTTCATTCCTCATTTAAAGTAACCCTTGCCGTCTGAGCCGAATGAGAACGGCGTTTCCCGCGGTACTGATACAGTACCCCGTATGTTCACGGGCCCCGGCGTCAGGATTCCTTTACCAGTTTTCCGCTTATATGTTCCGGAGTCAGCGCAAACACAAGAGTCCCCGGTCCTGAGCGGCGGATCTCGTCTTCGATGTATTTCTCGTCTGAGGTGAACTTGTGGCTCAGCAGACGGGAGATCTCAAGAGTCTCTTCCACATCATCAACAAATTCGATCCTTCCGAATACGATAACGCTTCTGATACGCAGGAACCATTCGCCATCCCGCCTTGTGCCGCTGTCGTAAACGCAGAACGATGCTTTGCTGTGCCTTCTGATGGCGTCTATTTTGTGGCCGGACTTCCCACCGTGAAAGTACAGTTTTCCGTCCGATTCGCTGTAGTAATGGTTCATCGGCATCCCGTAAGGGTATCCGTCGTCCCCGAGTACTGAAAGCACGCCGCGGGGCTCGCGCTTCAGGATTTCGGCGCATTCCTCATATGAAAGCTGCTGACTCTTGCGGAGCATATCTCGGAACATTGCCATTCCTCCTTTGTGTCAAGATTACGGATATTATACCTGAAAAAAGCGAACCCGGATACGGCAAATCAGCCTCAAGGTGCCTCGCCGGGTCCCGCATTACTGTTTTTTTGTGTGATGCACATACATCCGGGACAGCCCGCCGCTGTTGTCCCGGACCATACAGAGGAACTTCCAGCCGTATCTCTCATATAAACCTGTATGATCAGTCAGAAGGTACATCGTGTCTGTTCCCAAATGCGACATGTCGTCACAGACATACCGGAGCATGAAGCCTGCGATACCCCTGTTGCGGTATTCTTCGTCCACAAAGACCGCGCAGACATTTGGCGCCAGGTCTTTCCGTTCGTGAAAATCGTTCTCTATCACTCCGCATCCGGCAACTATCCTGTCCCCGCTCAGGACGACATACCACTGGGGCGCGCCTTTTGTGTTTCCGAGGCAGCCGGAGATGCTTTCCAGGTACGCTTCCATGGGAATATGCCATCTTTCATGGAACCAGGCAGCAATCTCAACTTTTGCTTCCGGCCAGTCACGGACGGGAATGCAGACTTCTGTCCTCAGGACCTCGATCTCACTGATATCGCTTTCAAAAAACATGTGCCCGCAGATCCTCAGGCCTTCTTCATTCCTGCAGAATTCACAAAGGCAGTAATCCCGCGAAAACCACTCGCATGCTCCGCCGAGGACCTCTCCGGTTGCGAGAACGATTCTGGATGCAGTTTTATTATATTTTTTCAGACCTTCCATTTTCACCTCCTGTTCCCGCTTTGCGTAATAGGCTTGATGTTCTTCCTTGGTCATTCGACCTTCCTCCGCAAATTCACGTTTGTCTGTTTCCTTGTCATCGATACCACCGCCCTGATGAACTGCCGGTGAAGAATCAGGCCGCCAATCTGCAATACGTCAGTTCAGACGCAGATCAAACGCCTTCTTTGATCTTCCGTCGAATCCTTTGTTCTCGTATAACAGATGAGCCTCTGTCCGGCCTGATCCGCTTTGCAGTATCACTTTGTAGCAATGATGCTCCTTCGCAAACGTTATCGCCATATCCAAGACCCGGGAGGCAAGACCAAGCCTCCTGTACGCTTTGTCGGTAACAACATTCTCTACAAAGCAGATACCTCTGCCCTTATGTGTCAGGTTTGGAATGTGAACAGCGTAACAAGTCGATACAACCTTGCCGTCGTGAACTGCCCCGAAATACTGAACGTTTTCATCTGCTTCTATTTCTTTTCAGACACGTTCGCTCTGTTCCGCAGAGCACTGATTATCCGTGTCAAGCTGTTCATACAATTCCAGCAGGGATCTCAGATCCGCCGATGTTAATCTTCTGAATTCCATATCTCAAATATCCTTTCGAATCCGGACTGTTAATGAAATGATCTCAGAAAACCCGAACTGCCTGGTTCATTTGTTTTGAGAATCGTATCTGTCAGCAGTCAGTTGCCTTTAAGAATACAGATCATTCCGATCACGAACATGTGCGCAGGATAAAATGAGTAATACAGCCTGCGGAACCACTTCGCATGATACCCGAGCCTGCCGTCGTAAAGACTGATGATGAAAGCTGAAATGAGATGTCCG
>JAFTCY010000018.1 GCA_017454465.1 Clostridia bacterium | reverse complement strand
GTTCCTCCAGGGTCTTCAGCAGACGGTGGGGAGCCTCATACAGTATCACGGTGCGCTTTTCAGATGCGATATCGTCCAGGACTTCCTTTCTTTCCCGTCCCTTCGGAGGGAGAAAGCCCTCGAAAACAAATCTTCTGGTAGCCAGTCCTGAGAGTATCAGAGCGTCAATGGCGGCGCAGCATCCCGGGACCGAGGTCACGGGGATCCCTTTTTCATGACAGAGCCGGGCGATATCCTCGCCGGGATCGCTTATGGCCGGGGTGCCGGCGTCCGTCACCAGGGCGCAGCTCTCCATGTTCCTGAGCCTTTCGGCTATCATCAGTCCCCTTGCCGTCTTGTTATGCTCGAAATAGCTGACCATGGGCTTTGATATCCCCAGCCTTGAAAGCATCAGACCCGTGTTGCGCGTGTCCTCCGCGGCGATGAAGTCCACTCCCGAGAGCACTTTCAGAGCTCTTTCGGAAATATCTGCAAGATTTCCGATTGGCGTTGCCACCAGGTACAGGGTGCCGGGGATTATGGCGTTTTTTTCTCTTTCTTCTGTCATAACGGTTTCTCCGGTTTCTGGAATAAGTGGTCGAAGCAAAAATCGTCGTATATCTTTTGCATGTCCGGGGTGTATTCCCTCGTTCCGTCTTTGTAGATCATAAGCGGACGGGAACATACCAGCCCGGACGCGGCTCCCTTTTTACCCTCGACAAGAATGAGGGAGGGCTTTGAATATCTGTCCGGGTATACGGTGACCAGTCTTTTGGGCTCAATGGAACAGGCGGTCATCGAAGAAAAAAGTTCTGCCATCCTTGAGGGAAGATAGACGGCGTAGAAGTATCCTCCGAACTTCAGGATCAAGGATGCGGCGGCCGTGAAAGCGGCGATGCCGCCGTTGTTTTCACGCCTTGCGTCGTCCATTTCGCCCGAAGCGCTCCGGAACCCCGAGCCCGCCGGCATGTAGGGCGGATTCGTTATGACGCAGTCCGCCTCGCCCCCGATGTCCGCCGGCGAGATCCCCCTGACGTCGCGGTTCAGGGATACCAGCCTCTGCTCCAGGCCGTTCAGCTTCGCGTTCCTTTCGGCCAGGGAGGCAAAATAGGGCTGTATCTCGATGCAGTACGCCTTTCTGTATTTGTTCCTTGCAAGCGCCAGCAGCGAGATCACTCCGGTGCCTCCGCCCAGGTCGGCCAGAACTCCTTTTTTTACGGGTCTGGCGAAAGCAGAGACAAGGTAGCTGTCCGTCCCGAAGGACAGGCCTTTTTTCAGCTGGATCACAGACAGGTTCTCATTGATCTCCTCAAGTTTCTCAGTCGACCCGTCAAACAGTCCGGTGGTAGTGTTTGTCATCTCAGACCTCTGTATATGAGTAAAGGGGAGTGTTCACCCCCCTTTACTTATTGATTGTTTTTAGAATGCCTTATTCTTCCGGATTGGGAGCTTCTACAGGACAAACTCCTGCGCATGCGCCACATTCTATGCAGTTCTCAGGATGAACTACCTGATATTTTTCTCCACTTTCGTCGAGATCTATGCATCCGAGAGGGCATTCTGCTGAGCAAGCGCCGCAGGCGATGCAATCTTCGTTGATTTTGTATGCCATACAAATCACCTCCTGTTTTAGTGCTGACCTATTGTATCACAAAAGATACGGGAATAAAATAGTTTTTGAAAATTTTTTTGCGGGGGACGGACCGGACCGGGATCAATCCCATTCCTCACCGTCGTCTGCCACGGCCGCCTGTGTCTCGGGAGCCTTTTTGGAATGCCTTGAGAGCACTGTCACGGTGTCCCGGTGGAAGGTCTTGGTGTCGCCGTCGTTCAGCTTGACTTTGAGATT
>JAFTCY010000017.1 GCA_017454465.1 Clostridia bacterium | reverse complement strand
TCCGGAAGACGTGGGAGGCGTGTACGGATATGCTGATTTTCTGAATGCATATAACGACCCGGAAAATCCTGAACATGATGAGGTCCATGAATGGGCCGACGGTTTCTGGGACTACGAAGCGGATTCTGACAGAATCAGCTTATCTTTAAAGTATTTTTTCGGTCTGTGACACGCCCCGGGCCAGGTCCTGCTCCGGGTTGCCTGCTAAAAGGGAACCGGCAAATCCTCGCGAGTTGCCGAAACATATATGAATAAGAGATTCCTGATTTGCGTATCATGTTACCAAAACCGAAAACGGATTCATAAAATATAAATTACGGGAGGTTTGTATGACGTACAAAAGAACTTTTGCTGTTATTATCGCTGCTCTGATGCTCATTCCATTCATTTCACTGGCGGCTTCCGCCGTTGAGGACGGAAACAACGATGACTGGGCGGCTAAAACGGCTGTAGTGCACGGCACGGATGAGGCCGAGCTTATGGTGAGGACAGGGGACATCGACGCCCTCAGCGGAGAGGATCCAAATGATCTGGGATATAATCCCTTCACAGCCGTGGATCAGTATTCACACAACTATCCCTGGCCGAAGGACGACACGGATCCTGCCGGTACCGACAGGATATTCGTCGGAACACATGGCCTTGATGAGGCCAGAGACGGCTACAGCTCCAATTACGTCTGGTATAAGAACGGAGACGACAGCGAAAACGCCTACGGTGACGGCGCCCTTGAGATCACAATGGAATATGATGTTTCAGGCATCAGCGTAAAAAACGCTCTGCTCCAGCTGTGCATAGACGACTTCCAGGCTATAAGCTTCGACAGTGTCTTCACGGTGAAGCTCAATGGCAAAGATGCCCCGTTCATCGCTGAGCTTCTGAACCACGTGGACCAGACCGGACCCACAGCATATATCGTTTCAGCGATAATTCCTTCAGGATTTTTCACTGACATCTCATCGGGCAGGCTGGTCATAACCATCGACGAGTCGATGGGCGTTGGCGACGGTTATTCCGTAGACTTCGCGAAACTGCTTGTGAACTACAACAGCGATATATTTACAGGCTCCTTCAGGGGCAAAACGGAACCGGGAGCCACGGTAAGGCTTCTCGGAACGTCCACCACAGTCACGGCGGCCGCGGACGGTTCCTTCGAGTTTGAGGCAATACCGGGACTTAATGCCGTAAGGGCGTCAAAAGACGGATATGCGGAAGGATATGATTTCGGTATTGTCATCGCAGGAAAGGCTGCTCCATACGAGGGTTATGAAGTATGGGAAGCCAGAGTGAACCTCAGTGAGGGCGAGGGAAACGCTGATATCGATTTTTCCCAGTTCGGTACCACGGCGGCATGGTCAAACGCCTCCGGGTGGGCTGAAGCTGAGCTTCAGGAAGCCGCGAACCTGGGATTGATCCCGGACTGCCTGAACGACGCAGACATGACGAAGCCCATAACAAGAGCGGAATTCGCTGCGGTCAGCGTAAAAGTATATGAGGCCCTTTCCGGGCAGAAAGCTGCCCCGGCGGCTGTGAACCCCTTCACCGACACTGCCGATACTGAAGTGCTTAAAGCGTTCGAGGTGGGAATCACCACCGGGACCAGCGCCACCACTTTCCACCCTGACAGGCTCCTTAACAGAGAGCAGGCGGCCACGATGCTCACGAGAGTTTTCAAGAAGGTCGCCATCGAAGGCTGGGAAATGAGCCGGGACAGCGATTTCAATGAAATTTTCAACACAATGTTCGAGATGCCCGAGCCCTTCGCCGATGACGACAGGATATCAGACTGGGCCAAACCCAGCGTCTATTTCATGTCAGCGAAGGGAATCATAAACGGTACCGGCCAGAACAGGTTCTCTCCGAGAGCCGTAACGGACGCCGAGGTGGCTATCGGATATGCCCAGGCCACGAGAGAACAGGCCATCGCTATTGCCACAAGAATGGTGAAAAACCTTAAATAAAGGATACAGGTACATTTTTTCATGAGCAGAATATTCAGACTGTTATCTGTATTTCTCATTTCTTCAGTGATCGCCCTCACTGCTGCCGCGGTCACAGGCGCTCTTGAGGATATGACAGCGAACATCGTCAGCAACGACGGAGACATATATGCCGGCGGGATCTTCGACATGTACGCGGGGACGAACGCCGAAGGAGCCTCTTACCAGTGGTTCGCCCGCTACGGAAGAGACGGCGGAGCTCTGCCCCTTGAGGACAACGGTTCGTATTCGGGCATGCAGACCTCCCATTTCCGGCTGGTCACATCCGACACCGGGACATACGGCGATGACTGGGAAAACATCTTCTTCAACTGCCGGATCACGGCCCCGGACGGCACCGTCGCCTGGACGTCCATGTACAACATGCATATCTGGAGCCGGGCTCAGCTGAGAAAGGATCTTTCGGCCGAGGATCTTCACATAACCGAGTCAGGGATAAAGGGATACAGCCCTTCCGACGAGGAGAACGGAACCTCATATTATGATATACCGGCGGGAGAGACTCTCAGCCTCAGCATGAGATATAACCCGGTCCCCATGTCGAAATACGGCAGATCCGAGGTGACCGGGGAGGTCGAAGTCACCGTAAGCTGCGACGGGAAGACCGTGATGCTTCAGAGCCCCTACGAGTCCTTCACTCCCAGAAAGACCGGGGTCGCAACTGTGAGCGTGGTATACAGGGCTTATATAAACGGAAAATACGTCATGACCATAGACGAAAAACAGCTGGTCATAAGGCTTACGGTCCCTGACTGGGAGACCGAGGCCACATCAAAGGGAGACTACCCGGTCCTTGCCGAAAGGTACAGTGAGTCGGAAAGGCTTGCCCAGATGTCGAAGGGGCAGCGTGTCCTTGTGATCTCTGACGGCGGAACCTGGTGCAGGGTGCTTGCCGGCGACACTGTCGGATATGTACCTTCATCCTGTCTTGATATCTCACCTGTCATCAGCCGGGCAGACCTCAGGATGCAGGAACCCTGCTACGGCGTTCCCGCGTCCATGACTGCCGAAGTCCTGGGAAAGGGATGCAGGCTTTTCCATAACGATCCCGTAATGTGGTACGACGTAACGTCAGACAGGTTTCTTGACAGAGGCGAGCAGTTCGTCCTGGGACATACATACAGGGCTCTTGTCTGGCTCGAGACTGAAGGAAGCAATGTCTTCAGCACTGAAAAGGGAACCGCGAGCAACGTGACCGGAACCGTAAACGGGCGGGCGGTCAAAGTGGCTGCTGCCTACGAACAGGATCCCTCAAAAGTGATTGAGGTGACAGTGGAGTTCACCCACCTTCATGACCCGAAACGGGTGAACCAGGTCAATCCAACATGCGTCACTGACGGAAAGCTTACATATTACAGCTGCTCATGCGGAATGGATTTTGAGGACAACAGAGCCGAAAGGCCCATACTAGATGAGAACTGGGGCATCATTCCCGCAAGGGGCCACAAGGAATCCGAATGGATGTCCAACGGCGCTGAGCATTACAAAGTCTGCCTCAGAAGGGAATGCGGCGAGACCATTCCGGGAACGAAAGGCACCCATTCCGGAGGAGAGGCCGACTGTCATACTCTGGCGGTATGCGAGGTGTGCGGCCTGGGGTACGGATCCTTCGGCTCCCACACCTTCTCCGACTCCTGGAACTACGCGGATGATACAGGACACGGACACAGATGCACCAATCCCATGTGCACGGAACATACGGCCACGGAGCCCCACGTGACACAGGGAGGGAAACAGTGCGTCCTGTGCGGTTTCACCGCGGGAGCGGCTGCACCGGATACGGGACCGGCTGCGCCGGAGGATCCCGGAATGTCTGACTGGGCAAAGGACGAGGTGAACGCTGCCATAAAGGAAGGCCTTGTTCCGGAGAACCTCAGGAAAGGTTACAGGGAACCGGTGAAAAGAGGGGAGATCACACAGCTCTTCCTCAACCTGATCGAAAAAAGCATGGGAAAGACCGCGGCGCAGATCATGGCCGAGCGGGGCCTGACCCCGGATTACGGCAAGTTCACAGACACGGATGACGTAAACGTGGTCCTGTGCAATGCCCTCGGAATAATAAACGGCACCAGCGAGACGAAATTCTCACCGGAGAAAACGCTGAAAAGGGCCCACGTGGCGGCCCTTATAAACCGCATTGCCGCTCTCCACGGCTTCGGGACTGACGGATACGTCCACGGATTCTCCGACATCACCGGCAATTACAGCTGGGTGGATCCGGAACTGGGATGGCCTGTTGAGGCAGGCATCATCAAGGGCGTGGGAGGAGGAAGGTTCAACCCCGGCGGAGACCTGACTCTCGAACAGACCATACTTATCGTATACAGAGCATTCGTTTTCTTCAGAGACTTTTAGTCTACGAAAACTTGTGAAAGGATTATACTATCATGAAAAAGCTTTTGACCCTTATTCTGGTAATCGCGATATCCGCGGCTTTTGCCATCGCGGTATCAGCAGCCGCCGGAACCGTGATATACGCCTACAAGACAGACACAGAGCCCAACATGGAGGCGGTGGACGAGTCCTGGGGCAAGGCTGCCATACACGTTGACAAAAACAGTGACAACAGCGCCCTGTTCGATTACTGGGGAAAGCAGAGGGAGAACGTACACGCGGAGGAGGTCGAATTTGACCTGTACTGCATGTACGACGACAAATATATATACATAGCCATAGTTTCCCCTGACTACCAGCTGAACGGAAGCATAACCGAATGGCACGGCGACGGGGGACAGATATGGCTTCAGCCCCTGGGCATGATGACCGATCCCTCGGGCCCCATGGGTCAGAAACCGGATATAAGCACGGCGGACCTGGCCAACCTTGAGGAGGATTACCTTTTCATCGTCAATCTCAATACGGACAAAAAATCCTACTCTCTCTACCGGGCGTCATTCCATATAGAGGACAGGCCTGTTCTTGTCGCGGACGCCTCAAAGAACGAGATCCAGATCATTATGAGAGTGCCTCTTGACCACTACGGCATTAGAAAGACTGCCGCCCACGGCACGGAGATGGGGATAGCGGTGCTCAGGATGAGCTCTCTCACTTCCCTTGACGAGGGCTTCGCGGGTGGCCTTACCTGGGGCAACACCTATGACGAATACACCACTGTGCCGAAGAGCGTCAACACCATGATACTCTGGGATCCGGCGCAGGAACAGCAGCCTGACGAGACTGCGGATACCGGCGATACCGAGACCGTAGCTCCGGAAACTGATCCCGTCCCTGAGGAGCCGGACCTTGAGGGAGCCTCGGGATGGGCAGCGGAGGAACTGAGATCCGCGATCCTTGAAGGCCTGGTGCCTGCGGAGCTGCAGAAAAACTATACCTCTCCCGTGACCCGGGGACAGGTGTCCGAAATGTTCATAAAACTGATAGAAAAGGCGACGGGAAAGACTGCCGGGGCGCTGATAGAAGAGAAGGGCCTTGAGCTGAACGAAGGGAAATTTGAGGATACCGACGACAGAAACGTAATCCTGGCCAACGCCCTGGGAGTAATCAACGGAACGAGCTCGACTAAATTCTCTCCGGACGGAACCCTCAGAAGAGCCCAGATCGCCGCCCTTATAAACAGGGTGGCCAAGGTCTGCGGAGTTGACACCGAGGGATTCACCCACGATTTCACCGATATAACGGACAATTACAGCTGGGTAGACGCTGAGCTGGGCTGGCCTGTGCAGGCCGGCATTATCAAAGGGGTAGGCCAGGGAAGGTTCAATCCCGGAGGCGACCTTACCACGGAGCAGGCGATACTCATAGTTTACAGGGCTTATCTCGTGCTGACCGCAGAATGAGCGCTGACGCGGGGGATGTCACACATGGCATCCCTTTCGACGTAATTCCGGATCTATTCACAAGGGAGAACAGCTGACATGACGAAAAAAAGCGTAATGAATATACTGAACCTTGCGGCGCCCCAGACCTGGACCGGTTCCGTTACCCCTGCCGTCCTGTCCCTGGCTCTCAGCTGGGAAAGGACGCACAGGATAGAGATCCTTCCGGCGGTATGCACTTTCATAACGGTACTGTTCATGCAGGCCGCCGTCAACGCCTTTGACGACTACGCCGATTTCGTGAAGGGGACCGATACCCTGGAGAACTCGCCCGACGCCCAGGACGCCGTCATAGTCCACGGCATGAAGCCGAAGACCGCCCTTGCCGCGGGGATCTGCTTCCTTTTTGCAGCGGCTGTTCCCGCCGTGTATCTCGTTATATCATGCGGCATTGTGCCGCTGGTCATCGGTATCATCGGCGCCCTTGTCCTTACTTTTTACGCCTTCGGTCCGTTTCCCATATGCTACCTGCCCCTCGGAGAGCTGCTGTGCGGCCTGGTAATGGGCGGGCTGATACCTCTTGCCGGGGTGTACGCGCAGACAAAGCAGCTGGATCTTTTCGTTCTGGTCCAGGCCATACCGACCATCATGGGAATGGCGGTGAACATGTTCTCAAACAACGGATGCGACATAGACAAGGACCTGCCGGCCGGAAGGAAGACCCTGGCCTGCCTTATAGGACAGCGCAGGACAGATGTTCTTTACAGGGTGCTGCTCATCCTGTGGGTCGCAAGCCCGGTCATTATCCTTTCAGCCCGGCTGAAGTGGATATCCGTCATCGTGTACTCCATGGCCGCGCTGGCATTCCTGCATCTTGTGGCGCGGCAGTTCAAAAGGCGCCTGGGACCCGCTGAAAGAGACGGCGTCATGACGGGAGCGACTACGCTGGTATCGCTGGTTGGAATCTCATACAGCCTTGCAATAGTTACGGGGGTGATTTTGTAATGAATGAACTGACACTTGACAGCATTATTCAAGATAAAAGGGAAGAACTGGGTAAAGTAAAGGAGAGGATGCTTGTCTCCGTGCGTGAATCTGAAGCAAGCGCGCCGGTAAAGGCCCTTTTGACATCCGTCCTCGGCAATACGGGAAAGATGATAAGACCTCTTATGACTCTGCTGGCCGGAGGTGACTGCGATCCTTCAAAAAAGGACGAGCTTCTCTGTGCGGCCGCCGCGGGGGAGATGCTGCATACGGCCTCTCTTATACTGGACGACGTCATAGACGGGGCAGTTCTCAGGAGAGGAAAGCCCAGCCTTCCGGCTGAGCGCGGCAGTGGAGTGGCGGTCTCAGCCGGCACTTTCCTTATATCTGCTGCCTGCTCATGCCTTACGCAGCGCGGATACACGGAGTCGGCGTCGCGTCTTCTCCGGGTTATCCGTCTGGTCAGCGACGGGGAGATGCTTCAGGATCTGCACCGGTACGACACCCATGTTTCGGAAGAACTGTACATGAGGTGTATCGAGGGAAAGACTGCCGAGCCCTTCGCCTGGAGCGGAAGTACCGCCGCCATGATCTCGGGAAAGGACGTCACGGCGCAGACCATCATGTCCATGTACGGCACTGCCTTCGGCACCGTATTCCAGCTGGAAGACGACATCAGGGACTGGACAGTGACGGCTGAGGATGCAGGGAAACCGGTGCTTGCAGACTTCAGAAACGGAATATACACCCTTCCCGCCATACATACTTTCCATGACCGTATATACGGCGGGAAACTGAGATCCCTGGCAGAGAAAAAGGACAGCATCCCAGAAGAGGAGCTGTATGAAGCAAAGGAGATCGTCAGAATGGCCGGGGGCATAGACTACGCCCGGGAATCCGCTGAAACAAAAAAGAAGGAAGCCGTGTCTGTGCTCTCGATGCTGCCTGACGGCAGGTACATCACAGACCTCCGCGCGCTCATAAGATCCCGGTGGTAGTGTCCGGTGGTCCGCGTTTTTTCTGTTGTCTTCGGCGCGCCGGGGTGGTATAATTGGTGAGGCTACGTATAGCCTTATTCTCAGAAAAGGACGTAAAATCATGAAAAACAGAATTATCATTTTCTCGCTTATCGCCGTTTTCGCGTGCATTGTCCTTGCAGCATGCGGAACCGGTCCGGCTCCTCAGGACACTGCTGACATTCCGCAGGACACAGAGCCGGCATATGATACCGAAGACACCGGCATCAAGCCCGCGGAAACAAAAACAGCCGGCAGCTGGTCGGTAGACGTTCCCGACGGGTTCGAATTTGCCATAGGTGATGTATTCGATGAGAACGATGACAGATACTTCAGTGTTAAAAGAACATTCCTGTCTTACCTGGACTTCAGCGCTGACGGGGAAGAGCTCATAAAGCTGCACTACAACGATAACAAGAATACATATACCAACGAGCAGACCGACGTTTCAGCCACATACGGCGCCAATGAATGGACCGGTTTCCAGTACAGCGACGGTTTCGGCGGATTCGGTTTCGAGGCGTACACCGTGATCAGCGGACAGTATATAAGAGTCTCATCAGCCGGATTCCGGTTTGACGATGCCGCAGTTCAGCAGATCCTCGCTTCCGTTCAGTACACAGGGTCAGGCAACTGATCATTAGGACACAAAGATCCCGGAGGAGACAATGCGCATTACAGACACAGTAAAATACGTCGGCGTGAACGACAGGAAACTGGACCTGTTCGAGGGCCACTACATCGTGCCGAACGGCATGGCATACAACTCATACA
Organism: Clostridia bacterium; assembly: GCA_017454465.1. Taxonomy (GTDB): domain Bacteria; phylum Bacillota; class Clostridia; order Oscillospirales; family CAG-272; genus UMGS1696. The sequence continues at coordinate 4,463 of JAFTCY010000017.1, read as the reverse complement.
TCATATCCGGTGAAAAGACCGCGGTATGTGACAGCGTCGGCGAGGGATTCGGCGACGAATGGCTTGAGAATATAAAACGCGAGACCGGAGGAAAGCCGGTGGATTTCCTTGTGGTGCACCACATGGAGCCTGACCATTCCTCAAACATCATTAGATTTGCCCAAGCGTACCCGGAAGCCAGGATAGCCGGATCGGAAAAAGCTTTCGCCATGATGAAGAGATTCTACGGTACTGATTTTTCCGACCGCCGGATCCTTCTTTCAAAGGACGGAGACAGACTGGATCTGGGAGGAAGGGAGCTGATAACGGTCACCGCGCCGATGGTCCACTGGCCTGAAGTCATCATGACTTACGATACGAAGGACGGGATCCTGTTCTCAGCAGACGCTTTCGGCAAGTTCGGAACTACCGATACCGATGAGGAATGGGATTGCGAGGCAAGAAGGTACTATTTCGGCATCGTCGGCAAATACGGAATGCAGGTCAGATCCGTCCTGAAAAAGCTCTCTCAGTATGATATCAGGGGCATATGTCCCCTTCACGGACCGGCGCTTACAGAGGATCTTGACCATTACCTCGGCCTCTATGACATCTGGTCGGACTACAGGCCGGAGACCGACGGAGTGTTCATCGGATACACCTCCGTATACGGGCACACGGCTCAGGCGGTCAGGGAGCTCTGCGGTATCCTTGAAAGCAGGGGAGTCAAGTACGAGGCCATGGATCTGGCAAGGGAGGACATGGCGGAAGCCGTGGAAAACTCCTTCAGATACAGCAGGATCGTTCTGGCGACGACCACATACAACATGGACGTGTTCCCGCCCATGAAAACACTTCTCTCGAGCCTCGCGGAAAGAGGGTTCAGGAACCGCAGGATAGCGCTTATCGAAAACGGAACATGGGCGCCCAACGCCGCGAAGGTCATGAGAGAGACTCTTTCTTCCATGAAGGACATTACTTTCTTCGATACCACCGTCACCATACAGTCTTCACTGAACGAGAGCTCGAGGGAAGCCTTAAAAAAACTCGGCGACGAGCTCTGCATGCCGCTGTAAACGCGAAATAATAGAATATATAGAAAAATCCCTCCGTGACCGCAGATTTTCACTGTCAGCCCCGGAGGGACCTTTGTTAAAATACAAGATTTGATTAACTCATCTACTCATTTCTGATATCTCCATTTGTAGTGTTGCTCTCTGTTATAACGTCCGCACCGTCAAGAAGGATCACTTCGATCTCCAGTTCCGTGTACACTTTCATGTCAAACCTCCAGTATATCAGTTACCTGAGTTGTTTTGCTGATTCAGTGATTTGCTGTACGCGTCTGATTTCAGGTAGTAGTCATACAGCGCGCACATGGCGTTTCTCGTTACAGGATCCTTTATGGTTTCCGCATTGTTATCGCTAATTTCTACTGAAGCTGCGTATGCCGCGTACGCGTATGACAGGACGGACACATCGACGGTCGATTCCCCTGCCGCCGTGGTGATCACCACTCGATGCATATGCGCGAGATTCAGCGAGTTTATGCCTGGTATCACTATTTTGTACCGTCCGCCTGTCATGACCGGGGCGACAGCGTTGCCGTCGACTGTAACTGCAATATCTCCCGTGTACCCGGATATCGGGGATATGAACAGGTTGATCGCCGTATCCGAGTCAAGAGTGAGGGAGTAGCTGACTGCCGATATATCGGATCTGAGCTCCTTCTGGATCGCATACGGTGACAGATCTGACAAAGTGTAAGTATAGCTGTCGGTATATACTGTCGTCATGTCTTTATGGTCTGCTTCGAGCGTCCATGGCGTCACTGCGTGTACTGAAAGATATCTCTGGGCATAGTACCCGTAATCGTTGATGGCTTTCACAAGATCGATCAGTTCATCCGAATACGTACCCGGGTTGCTGGTTGCCAGGTCAATGAAGTAGCCGAGGTATTCCTCCACTGAATACTCCTTCGTGACGGTGCTGCCGTTTCCGTCATCGTCCGTATAGTGGAATACGGCAGTTATTCTATCAGCCATCTGTACCGAATTGACCGGGAACGTGAATCCGTAGTATTCTCCGCCGGTATTCATGTTGCCGGGATCGAAACCGACTCTCTCGGTCCTGCCGTTCTTTCCGCTCACGGTGAAATCCGTATAGCTGGCGGCTTTCTGTGCGGCCGTCAGGCAGTCAAGATCCATGAAGAAATTGACTTCTATCTGTCCCTTGAGGCCGGCAGACTGTTTCTTGAACTCCGGAACCGGTTCCGCCGCCCATACGAAGGTCGTGATCTCCGAAGGAGCTGCGATAACTGCGTATTCACCGTCTCCAGATACTACTGTCTGGCCGCCGTTGACCACCCAGCCAGCGCTGACGGGGTTGCCTGCGTTGAGCTGCATCTCCGCGGTCACGGCCATGTTAGGCGAGATCTTCAGCTGCCTCAGCATAGCAGCACCGCTGAACATGCCGGAGACGGCGGACTGCGGAGGATATATGCCCTCAACCGGTGTATCGATGGCCCTTGTATCAAAGCCTGACAGATCGAGGCTCTTCAGCGAGGAGCAGAGATAGAACATCCTTTCCATGTCGGTCACGGTGGACGTGTTCCACCTGCTCAGATTGAGCTGTTCAAGGCTCGTGCAGGCCAGGAACATATCTCCCATACTGTTGACTTTTGCGGTGTTCCAGCCGCTTATGTCCAGTCCTGTAAGGCCGGAGCAGTATGAGAACATGCCGAACATATTTGTCACGTTCGCGGTGTTCCAGCCGCTCAGATCCGGCAGGTCAAGTCCTTCGCAGTATAAGAACGCGTTGCTCATATCAGTAACGTTTACGGTGATCCAGTCTGAGACATTCAGCGTGGAGAGCTTTGTGCAGTTTGCAAACATGCTGCTCATGTTTGTCATTTTTGTGGTATCAGCCTTGTTCAGATCCATGCTCAAACAGTTATAGAAGCCGGAGAACAGGCCCGTGCAGTCGCCGATGAAGCTCACGCCGTCCTTTGCGGTCACTGCGGTGATTCCTGCCTTGTTGCCGTCCACGTCGTTCCCCCACTTGCTGGAGATGCTGAAGTCTCCCCAGTTGAGGCTTAGGATCCCGTTTTCCAGCGTGTATCGGGGACCGAGCTCCACTGTAGCCCAGCGGTAGACGGTGCCCTCGTCACCATAGCCTTTGAGGGTGCCGTATTCGTCGCCGTGGCAGAGCAGTATATCGGTGCCTGCCTGGACCCAGCCGAGGCCGTTGTTGTTCAGCTGCATCTCCTCGGTGATGTGCAGGCCGCCCGGGACCCTGACTTCGCTGAGGGCGCCCGCGCCGCTGAACATGCCGTCGGTCACGGCGCCGATCAGCCGCAGCCCGGAAAGATCAGCGGAGCTCAGGGCTGTGCAGCCTTTGAGCAGATCGCCTGCGTCGGAGATCGGCGCGTCCTGCCAGCCGTTGAAGCTGACGGACGTGAGGCTCGTGCAGCCCTGGAACATCTGGCTGATGTCGGTGAGCGCGGAGACATCCCAGCCTGTCAGGTTCAGTGTCGTAAGATCCTCGCATTCGAGGAACATCTGTGCGGCTGAGGTCAGCCCGGCGGTATCGACATTGGATAGGTCGAAGCTCGTGCATTCAAAGAAGCCGTAGAAGAGCTGCGAGCAGTCGCCGGTGAAGCGCACTCCCGGCTCTGCGGTCACGCTGAGCACAAGATCCTTCTGGAAGTCGTTGGAGATCCAGCGGTCGTCCCTGTCATCGGAGAAGGTACCCCGCAGCAGCCGCAGCTCACGGGTCGTTGTGTTATACTCATATTTTTTAAGGAAGGAGGCCGTCACGTTCACAGCGTCACCCGGCATGATGAAGGTAAAGTCTCCGTCTTCGTTCGGCGTCAGGGTAAGTTCGTTGCCGTGTGAATCTGCCACCGTTACCGAGCCGAATACGTATGCCTTGTTTGGTATCGCGGAGACCGTGACCACGTTGCCTGGCCATGTGCCATCGTAATAGTTGGTGATCACAGTACCGCCCGCAAGCCCTGTCGCGCGTGTTATCGAGAACCAGACCTTCTGTGCGTCCTTGATCGTTGTATCCTGCGCCGGAAGCGTTATGGTGAAGCGGCTGCCGTTCCGTGTCAGCGGAGCGTCCGCACAGTACAGCGGCTCCTGGCCGAGGCTGGAGGTGAACACGATCTGATCGCCCGCCGCGCCGAAAAGCTTGCCGCTGAAATCGGATACCAGGAGACTGTCCCAGCCGAAGCCGCCGCCTGAAACGCGGGAGAGCCTGAGACTGTCGCCGGAGACGACGTAGGCTCTTGTGCCCTGTGAGGCGTCGTCTGCGGTCACCGCGCGGTAATAACAGCTCGTAAGTGTCGGACTTGCGCTGCCGTTTACGAAGTTCTGGGAGCCGGACGGCTCGAAGGCCCCGGCGGCCATCATGCTATTGCTGATCGTCACCGTGCAGCTTTCAGCCCTGCCGATGAATCCGCCGCAGTCCGTGGTCTCTGT
>JAFTCY010000016.1 GCA_017454465.1 Clostridia bacterium | reverse complement strand
CGCAATATATCTTGCGCACACCGGTAGCCGCGGCCTCCTGCTCGTCCATAGCAAGGGCCATCGTTGTTCCGAAGCCGCCCATTGAGTGTCCGGTAACGCCGATTATGCCGTTGCCGCTGTCATCTTTCAGGACATACGGCTGGTCATACATGTAGGCTACGGCGTCATGCATGGAGTTGACCCAGAAGGGCGCCCATATCTCCATGAAGCCTGTTCCTGTGTATACCGCGTTGTCAAGATCTGAATGTCCGTGGTCATACTGGTCAAGCGCCAGGACTACAAAGCCGCGGCGGCTGAGTTCGATCGCGTTTGCATCCTGCATTTCAGCTGAGTTGAGATATCCGTGGGTAACTATTACTGCAGGACGCGGATTCGACGCAGAAGCCCCTTTGGGCATGTAGAGCAGTCCGCTGAGAGTGCCGTTGGACGTTTTGAAGGAGATCCTTGAAACGTCTGTCGCGCCTGCCCCGGAGTTGAAGACACTTGCCAGGATGCTGCCGAGCAGGATCAGGCAAAGGCCTATCGCCAGTGTGATGATTGCACGCTTTTTCATTTGTTCCTCCGTAATATGTTTGTTTGACTGTTCCCGACGGATCTTCGACACCGGACTGTTTCAACTGAAACGGACCTGCCGGAACAATTCACTTAGAATTATAGCAAATTAAACAATAAAAGCAATAGATATGACAAAAAAATGTCATTTTTGTTGCCAAATATATTGATTTTATGAAAATTATTGAGTTAACTAATAAATAATTTCACAGATCACCGCATTCCGTCCCAGTTTCAGCGGAGCCCGGGCAGAAAATCTTCCCGATGACTCCATGATTTTCCAGTCTCCGTTGTTTCCTTCCTTAAATTATGCTAAAATAACCAGTAGAAAAAAGCCTGAGGATTTCGGCGCGGACGCCGCGTTTTTTCCGCGGCAGCCTGACCGTAAGGCAGAACACTGTAACAATATTCCTCCAAAGGTACCCGCATGAAAGCATACGAATTCGGAACCCCCGGATCGGACACCGTACTTGTACAGCCCGTTGACAGATATGATCTGGAAAATATCGAAAAGGAAGTCCTCCTTATCTCGGAATACAGCGGAAGGAACTTCAGGCTGATCGCCGCTGAGGCGGAAGACTGGAACAGAGACCTTTCGCCGTGGAACGCTCCCGCCGTGTTCGGCGCGGAGGATTTCGGCGGCGGGGCCGCGGAAACGCTAGGTGCCATCCTTGAGCTGTGCCCGTCCGTTCAGGGCAGGTCATATTATATCGGCGGCTACTCCCTGGCCGGTCTGTTCGCCCTGTGGGCGGCTTTCAGGACCGACATGTTCCGCGGGGTGGCAGCGGCCTCTCCTTCCGTGTGGTTTCCCGGCCTTTGTGACTATATAAGGGAAAACACGATCAAAACGGAGTCAGTCTATCTCAGCCTGGGCGACAGGGAGGAAAAGACAAGGAATCCCGTCATGGCAACTGTAGGCGCAAGGATAAAGGACGTGTACGGCCTGCTGAGGGAGCGGAACGTGAACTGTGTCCTGGAGTGGAATGAAGGCAATCATTTCAGGGACGCCCACATCAGGACGGCGAAAGCCTTTTCATGGGTCATCGGAAACAATTAGCAGGCGAAAGGTCGGAAGCATCATGGGGTCGGCGAAAGAGCACATAAAATTCATTATCTCAGTCATACTGTACGGGACTGTCGGCATGTTCATGCGTTTAGTGGATCTTCCCAGCGAAGCCGTGGCGTTCTACCGGGGCGTGATCGGAGTCGCGGTCATCGTCGCGTACAGGCTCATCCGCCGGGACAGACCTGATCCCGGCGCCATACGGAAGAACCTGCTGCTTCTCATAGTCTCCGGCATCGGTCTGGGCCTGAACTGGATCTTCCTGTTTGCGGCGTACGTGAACACCACGGTTGCCATAGCCAGCCTGTGCGATTACATGGCCCCCATATTCGTCATAATACTGGCTCCCTTCATACTGAAGGAAAAAATTGACGTAAGAAAGATCCCCTGCGTCATAGCCGCCTTTGCCGGCATCGTTCTCGTATCGGGGATCACGGACGGCGGCATCGGCAGCCCCCGGGGCATAATCTTCGGACTTGCCGGGGCTCTGTGCTTTACCGCGATCGTCATATGCAACCGCAAGATGCGCGGCGTCTCCGCCATGGACAGGACCACGGTGCAGCTCGCGGTGTCCGCCCTGACGATCCTGCCGTATATGCTTATAAACAACGGAGGGCGCATACCCTTTCCGGACCTGCGCTCAGGACTCATCGTGCTGATGCTGGGAGCCGTTCAGACCGGCCTGGCCTACTGCCTGTATTTCAACGGGCTGGCCACCCTGCCCGTGCAGACCGTGGCGATCCTGGGATACCTGGAACCGGTGGTCTCCATACTCTGCTCCGTCATTTTTCTCGGAGAGTCGATGAGGTGGACGGGATGGCTGGGAGCCGCCCTCATAATATGCGCCGCGGCGGCAAGCGAGCTTATACCCGGCAGCAGCCGGGGACAGGAAAGATAAGGAGGCTGTCATGAAACTGAAATGGTTCGGGACCGCATCGGTCGCGCTCACCGGTCCCTCCGGCAGCATACTGTTCGATCCCTTCGTTCCTTTGAAGGGATCCGATGTGGACACGAAACTTGAGGACTTTGACGGATTCGGGCATATATTCGTCACCCACGGCCATTTTGACCATATCGTCAGCATCCCCGCTGTCGTGGAGAGAAATCCCGGCGCGTCCGTTTACTGCACCAAGACACCTTTTGAGACACTCTTGAAAAAAGGAGTGCCGGAAAAGAACCTCCGTCTCATAAGCTTCGGGCAGACGCTGGAAGCTGCCGGGTTTGAGGTCAGCGTCCGGCACGGAAAGCATACGCCTCTCCCGGGAATCAGTCCGGGTCTGATCCTGCACTACCTGAGATACCCCGGGCGCAGGAACGCCCCGTTTCTTCTCAGGGAGAACCGGATATGCCGGGAAAACGATGAAACGGTGTTCTACCATGTATCCTGCGGCGGAAAAAACGTCAGCCTGATGGGAAGCCTTAACATCAGGGACGATGTGGACTACCCCTGCCGGGCAGACGCCCTGGTCCTTCCCTTCAACGGCGTCGGAGACCTGTGCTCTCTTTCCGACAGGATAATCAGCAGGCTGTCGCCGGGAAGGATACTTCTTGATCACTATGACAATACTTTCCCGCCCCTGACTCAGCCTGTGGATGCCGGTCCCCTGCTCAGAACGCACAGCGGGAAGGCGGAACTGCTTGAGCACAAAAAAGAGTACGAAATATAGATAACAGAAATCAAAGAAGGAGTACTTACCATGGACCTTATCCCCAGTTTCTCGGTTGATCACACAAGGATCGTCCCGGGCATATTCGAAAGCCGGGTCGACATTATGGACGGCGCCGCCATCACCACATACGACGTTCGCCTGAAAAGGCCCAACAAGGAGCCCGCCGTGGCGCCTGCGGCCATGCACACCATGGAACACGTCATCGCCACATATCTGAGAAACCATCCCTGCTGGAAGGACCGGCTGGTATACTGGGGCCCCATGGGATGCCTTACCGGGTTCTATATCATCATAAAAGGCCGGATCCCGGCTTCGGAGCTGTATCCCGTAATGCTTGAGGCTTTCCGGTATATGAGAGATTTCGAGGGAGAAGTGCCGGGAGCGACCCCGGAAAACTGCGGAAACTACCTGATGCATGACCTTCCCATGGCCAAATGGGAAGCCGCAAGATACGTGGAGTATCTTGAAACGGCTGACCTGAACAGAATATTTGAGTATCCGAAGGCAGAAAGACTGAAGCTTGAGCCGGATATGGAGTTCTTCGACTCCTGACCGCATCCACGGCTCATAACGGACAGAAAATATCAGCAACCTATACCGCATGTGAAGGAGGCATACGGGCCGGTTCGGAATATATCCTGCGGCTGACCTCCTCCCCTTTCCCGTAACCTGAGACAAAACCGAATTTTTCAGTGAATGCCATCTAAGGCGGAAGGAGAATCATGAGAAAAGCCCAAATTTTCAAAAAGATCCTCGCATACCTGCTGGCAGCGGTGGTCTGCGCAGGAGCCGTTTCCCTGGCAGGGTGCGGCGGGCGACAGCCAAAGCCCCTTGAAAACTGTCCTGTTCTCAGGGATGATGAGTTCGGGGGCGTTTACATCCAGATGACGATAGACGATTTCAACAAACTGGGGTACAGCTACGGAGACAGCGTCAATATAAGCTTTTCGAACGGATACAGTCTTGAGGGGATACCGTATTACAGCGGATACTACTCACGCAACGGGCAGCCTCTTCTGGTTGCCTATCCGGGCTATCCGTACATTAAGGCGTGCATAAACAACGGTGATCCGCTCTGGGATCTGTCGGAAGTTTCTGAAGGAGATACCGCAACGGTCACCCTGGCGGAAAAAGACTATTTCCTGGCGATCCAGAACGCCAGGAACCTCCGTTACCTGAATGACAGGGAGAAATTCCCCAGCGATGAGGTCTTCGCCAACTTCAGGCCCGTGTCAGTGACGGGAATGAAGGAGAACATCCTTTACCGGTCTGCCTCCCCCTGCGACAACCAGTACAACCGGGTCCCTTATGTGGACGCACTGATGGAAAAAGCAGCGGTGGACACCGTGATCGATCTCGCGGATACCGAAGCGAAGATCGAAGGATATCTTTCAGCCGGAAGCCCATGCTCACCGTATTTCCTTTCCCTGTACGAAAGCGGCCTCGTGTTCCCCATAGGAATGAACACCAATTTCGGGTCTGACGGGTTCAAGGCGAAAGTGCTTCAGGTGGTCGATGCCATAGTGAACAACGAAGGACCTTATCTTGTGCACTGCACCGAAGGCAAGGACAGGACAGGGTTCATATGCATGCTGCTTGAGGCGTTCTGCGGAGCGTCCTACAAAGAGATAGTAACAGACTACATGATAACCTATGACAATTATTATCAGATCAACCTGAACAACCAGAGGGACAAATACGATGTGATCGTCCATGACATTCTCGACCCCATGATACTATTTGTTGCCGGGGATGAAAACACGGATCTTGAGACGGCAGACCTTTCCGAGCTTGCGGAAAGATATCTTGAGCGGATCGGGGTATCCCTGGGACAGCTCGGCGCCCTCAGCGAAAAACTCTCCTCACGGCAGTAGAGAGGGAGGGAACATGGAAAGAAATCATGAAGTAACAGCTTCCGGTCCCCTGCTGGACAGCAGAGGGGAGCTGCGGGAGCCGGGATGGTCAAGATCACTTGTTCAGAAGTACAGCAGGCACAGCATAAAGGCACCCGGATGGAAGATCAAGGAGTGGGATTACTACCTCGTCATCGGCAGGGATTTTGCCGGCGCCTTCACCATATCCGACGACGGATACATTGGCCTGCAGTCAGTGTCGCTGCTGCGGTTCGGAGGTGAACCGTGGGAACATACAGAGACCGTGCTCAAGCCGTTCCCCATGGGAAAGCTGAAGCTTCCGGAGGACTCTTCCGGCGGCGTCACGGCATACAGCGATAAAAGACTTCAGATGAAATTCACGGCAGAGAACGGGCGGAGACATATCACATGCCGCTTTGAGAGGTTCTGCGGCGGAAAGCCGTTTCAGTGCGACATAATGCTCGAGCAGCCTGAGATGGATTCCATGGTCATAGCCACTCCATGGGACAAAAAGCATGCTTTTTACTACAACCAGAAGATCAACTGCATGCGGGCGTCCGGATACATGGAATTCGAAGGCGCGCGCTACGAATTCGATCCCTCTGCCGATTTCGGCACCCTGGACTGGGGCCGCGGCGTGTGGACATACGACAATACCTGGTACTGGGGCTCCGGAAACGCCGACATCGGCGGTATCCCCTTCGGATTCAACCTTGGATACGGCTTCGGAAACACATCGGCCGCTACCGAAAACGTCATATTCTATGACGGCAGGGTCCATAAGCTGGACGACGTCTCCTTCCTCATCCCCGAAAGCGGTTATATGGATCCCTGGAGATTCACCTCCTCGGACGGCCGCTTTGAGGCGGACTTCATTCCTGTCCTGGACAGGGCGGCAAAGCTTGATTTTAAAGTGCTTGTGTCAGACCAGCACCAGGTCTTCGGAAAGATGACAGGCCGCGCCGTTCTCGATGACGGCAGGGAGATCTGCTTTTGCGACCTTATGTGCTTTGCCGAAAAAGTCCACAACAGGTACTGAACCGCTGAAAACCGAATCTTCTTCCCCGGAGGACAATTTTGGAAACAAAAGAAATAATCGGAAAGAACTATACCGGAAAATGGAACGGCGTACGGACAGCCTGCCGCTGCGTCGTGCTGAGCCGAGGCATGCTGCTTCTGTCATATGAGTCTGCCGCCGGTGTTTACATGATCCCGGGCGGCGGGCTGGAGCCCGGCGAAAGCGAAGAAGGATGCTGCATGAGGGAGGTGGCTGAAGAGACTGGATATACCGTGTCTCTCTCCCCCTGCCTACTTGAGATCGACGAATACTACGGCGATATGAAATATGTCAGCAGATACTTTTCCGGCACAGTGACCGGACGCTGTGAAACTGCCCTGACCGAAGCTGAGAAAAAAGGGGGACTGGAGCCCAGATGGCTGCCTGCCCCTGATGCCCTCGGGATCTTCTCAGCGCACAGTGATCCCGGATGTAAAGACGAAGTCAAGCGCGGCATATATGAAAGAGAGTATGAGGCTCTTCGCCGCATTCTTGGAACACACAGCTGAGGAGGCATATCATGGCGTCAGACAGAGATTATCTCGCTTTCATTCTGGAGCAGCTGTCAGGCCTTGACGGGATATCGTACAGGCAGATGATGGGCGAATACATAATATACTGCAGGGGAAAGATCATCGGAGGAATTTATGACGACAGGTTCCTTGTAAAAGACATCCCTTCAGCCCGGGCAATGATGCCGGACGCGGTGACAGAGATCCCGTATGAAGGCGCACGCGGCATGCTTCTAGTTGATAAAGTTGACGACCGGGATTTTCTTAATGATCTGATCCTTGCGATCCACGACGGGCTCCGTCAACTACTCGGTGATTGAATCGCCGAGCATGTGGTAACGCATGCTTGCAGGTTCAAGATAGTTGAGTAGGCAGTGAGATAGGTCAGAAATGAAACCGTTCACACGTTATGTATGTCAATGCCCATGTGCATGCTTCTCCAGTGCACATCAGGGATGGTTGTCTTTAAACAGGACGGTACCGGGGCAACGGACAGTGAGGCAGCCGCAAAAAAGCATACATAACAATGCCGAGGAGATGTTTCCGTGTAAAAGCGGGAACAGAACTAGTCCTTAACAGGATCCCCTTATGGGGGAAAACACATTTACGGAGGCAGGTAATGGTCATTACGCTCGACAAGCATAAAAAACCTCTGGGATTCACTACGGAGAAGCGCGCAAGAAAGCTCATGGAAGCAAAAAGAGCCGTGATCTGCCGTTACTTTCCCACAGTGATCATTCTCATGGACAGAGATGCAAGAGATTATGATGACCTGCCGACGTACCGTATCAAGATCGATCCGGGCTCAGTTCACACCGGAATCGCAATCGTCTGCAATGAGACGAACAGAGTGATGTACAGCATCCGGATCGAACACAGAGCAGAGGAGATCACAAAACTCCTCCAGGCAAGAAACTCTTCAAGGAGGAACAGAAGGAACCGCGAAACCCCATACCGGCGTTCAAAGTGGAAAAACGGGAACAGAAACAAACGCCCGTCAAAAGAAGGATGTCTCCCGCCAAGTATAAAAAGCATAGGAGACAACATTGTCAACACCGTAAAGAAGCTCAGGCGGTTCATCAATATAACTGAATGCAGTTTCGAAGCGGTCAGATTCGATTCCCGGCTGATGGACGATCCGGACATAGAAGGAAAACAGTATCAGCAGGGCACGCTTTCGGGATACGAGCTCCGGGAATATCTGCTTGAGCATTTCAGACATACCTGCCAGTACTGTGGGGGCGCTTCAGGAGATAATGTCCTGGAATGGGAACATATGATACCGAAAAGCCGGGGAGGTACAGACAGCGTCAGGAATGCTTCGCTTTCATGTTCCAGCTGCAACCGTGAAAAAGGAGCGATGACTCCCGGGGAATGGCTTGGACATCTCAGAAATACCGGATTCAGCGCATCAAAAGATAAGCAACTGGCCGAAACGCGTATAAGACATCTAGAAGGAATACTTCTTAACAGTACTGTTTACGGCAGCAGCCGTTATTCCGCATGGACGAACTCGCTTCGGAAAAGTATCGAAAAAGATCTCTTTGACATTTTCGGAGAAGTGGAATGCTCATCCGGTGGAAGGACAAAGTACAACAGGGAAAAGATCCTTAAACTGCCTAAAGATCACCACATTGATGCTCTGGCGGTAGGATCGGTCCCGGAGGAAGGATACACCGACTGCACAAACGGATATGTCCTGCACATGACAGCGATGGGACGGGGCACCCGTCTCAGAGGCCTTATCAATGACTGCGGTATGATCCATGTTAAATGGACAGACCGCAGAAAAAGATTCAACGGACTGCAGACCGGAGACATTGTCCGTGTCAGAATTCCGAACGGAAAATACACGGGGACATATACAGGCAGGGTTATGATCCGCAAAAGCGGAAGCCACGATATCCGCACCCTTGACGGGGAACTTGTAACCGGAACGAAGCGGTCTGTTTACAGTGTGCTTCAGCATGCGGATGGGTACGGGTACAATTACTATATAGGAAAAATCGGAGTATAGGTCTCTTTGCGCAATTCCTCTCGGCACATGATGAACCGAGGATCCTTGCGCTAGTGTACTGAACCAAAAAAGCAAAAAAACATTGATACATGAGGATAAAAGCATGGAATACATAAGGCTCACAAAGGATAATCTGGAAAAAGAACACATCTGCTGCGCCATCTCAAACAACAGCGACGTTCAGGTCGCATCAAAAAAAGCATGGCTCCGGGACAGGCTGGATGAAGGGCTCGTGTTCCTCAGGGGCGCTGAGAGAGGAAAATGCTTCATCGAATACATACCCGCCGAATATGCGTGGGTGCCCGTGGACGCCGGGGGATACATGTACATCGACTGTCTCTGGGTGTCCGGCTCCCTCAAGGGACACGGATACTCCAACGATCTTCTTCTGGAATGCATCAACGACAGCAGGGAAAAAGGCAGTACCGGCCTGTGTATCCTCTCATCGGCAAAGAAGAAGCCCTTTCTGGCTGATCCGAAATATCTCAGGTACAAGGGCTTCGAAGTCTGTGATGAATGTGACAACGGCATACAGCTGTGGTACATGCCCTTCGGAAAAGACGCCGCCCTTCCCCGTTTCAGAGACTGCGCCAAACACCCGAAGACAGACGTTCAGGGATATGTTCTGTATTACACGAGCCAGTGCCCCTTCAACGGAAAATACGTTCCGGTACTCGAAAAAACGGCGCAGGAGAACGGGATACCATTCAGAGCCATTCACATCGAAAGCCGGGAAGAAGCGCGGAACGCCCCCACCCCGGTGACTACTTATTCACTGTTTTTCAACGGTGAATACCTGACGAACGAGCAGATGAACGACACGAAATTTCTCAAACTTGTGAACGGATGATGACTGATGAAAATAACTGAACTCAGCGGTGAGCAGCTCTCAGACATAGAGAGCCGGCTCGAAGAATATGACGAACAGCATATAAGATACAGAATGAGCGGCCGGATCCGCCTTGGGATCGAGGAGGACGGCCGGCTGGTGGCGGGCCTTGACGCGTGCATGACGGCCTTCAGGATCCTTTACGTTTCCACGGTTTTCGTCGATGAGGACTTCCGCGGAAAAGGATACGGAAAGCGTCTCATGCTTGAAATGGAAAAACGGGCCCGCGCCATGGGCGCCACTGTGATACGCCTCGACACGTTCGACTGGCAGGGCAAGGAATTCTATGAAGCACTGGGATACGAAAAAGCCGGAAGCTACAGGAACGATGATGAGGGGTACGCCGAGTACTTTTTCCTGAAGCGCCTGGGCGGCAGCGGATCCACCGCGGCGCCGGAAGATTACCTCATCAGACATGAAAATGAAGATGACCGCAGAGAAGTGGAAGAGCTCATACGCGAGTCCTTCTGGAACGTGTACCGGCCCGGGTGCAGCGAACACTACGTGATGCATGTGCTGAGGGACGATCCCGCCTTTGTCAGGGAACTTGATCTCGTCATGGAAAAAAACGGACGTATCATCGGCCAGAACATGTTCATGAAAACTGTCATCGAAGCCGATGACGGAAGAGTTGTGGATGTGCTCACCATGGGCCCAATCTGCATAGCGCCGGAATTCAAGCGCAAGGGTTACGGAAAAGCGCTCCTGGACTTTTCCCTGGAAAAGGCCGCGGGGCTCGGATACGGAGCCGTGCTGTTCGAAGGAAACATAGATTTCTACGGAAAAAGCGGTTTCAGCTATGCCTCAGGATTCGGCATCCGCTACCACGACCTTCCGGAAGGCGCCGACTCGTCCTTCTTCCTCTGCAGGGAACTCATCCCGGGTTATCTCGAGGGAGTCACAGGCGTGTACCTGACTCCCCGCGGCTATTACGTGAAAGACGAAGATGTGGAAGAATTCGACAAAAGCTTCCCGGAAAAGAAAAAACTCAGGCTGCCGGGCCAGATCTTCGGGGATTAGCGCCAGCGGGATATGACGCAGCCGGGTAATATGATATAATAACAGACAGGAAATCAAAAGAACAGGGAGAAAAGACTATGGGACTGATCGCTTTCCTTAAATCCAGGTTCGGAAGAAAAAAAGAAAAGAAAGAAAATGACGAAGTGATGACACTGAGCACCGACACGTCCGGATTCGTGCCGCCTGAGACCAGGTTCACCGAAGAATACAAGGATTTTCTAGCGTCTCAAGACGCAACGTCTCAAGACGCAACGTCCCAAGACGCCATAGCTTCGGTAAAAAGAGAAAACGAAAATATCTGTGAAGATGAATGCACGGAATACAGGTCTGTTTCTGAAAACACGGAAACAGCACCCGGTGACATTGAAGAATCTGAAAACACGGAAGACGCTGCAGATATTCAGGAATGACGCCATCAGGGCAGTTAGCTGAAAAAATAAATGAAAGGTGCACTCCATGAGCATTGCAAGCATCATTTGTCTGATACTCGGAGTTCTGGCCCTGGCATTCTATATACCCGAAAAGATCCGGGGCTACACGGTGAAAGCAGTATTTCTCAAAAGCGCGGTCTCAGTCCTTTTCATCGCCACCGCAGTCACCGCTGGATCGGCCGGGATCATCTCGCCGTTCATAGAAATGGGGCTGGTATTCGGCCTTCTCGGCGACATCTGGCTCGACCTCAAATATGTATTCAGGGAATATGACGTTCCCTTTACCTATGCCGGCTTTATCTCGTTCAGCATCGGGCATATCATATACGTTACCGGGCTCCTGATACAGTTTGGCCCCGGGCTCTATCTCATCCCGTCCTTCGCGCTGGCGGCTCTGGGCGCGGCCCTTGCAGTGATCCTCGAAAAGCCCATGAAGCTGTCATACGGAACAATGAAGCCGACGGTCCTCATTTACGTGTTCCTTCTTCTGTCCACTGTGTTCGTCTCCGGAGGGATTCTGGTAACCGCGGGCGGAACGATGCTGGCAGTATTCTTCGCAGGCAGCGTGCTGTTTGCCGCGTCGGACCTTGTCCTCAGCGGAACATATTTCGGCGCGGGAAAAGACAGACCCGTCGATCTTTTCCTCAACTACATATTCTATTACGGCGGGCAGTTCCTGATCGCATTTTCACTTGTATTCATGAAATAGGAAAGATATACTGACATGACACTTGAAACAGAAAGGCTGATCCTGCGTCCCTGGGAGGATTCAGACGCGGAGGAATGCTACAGATACGCCAAAGATCCCAGGGTAGGACCCATCTGCGGATGGCGGCCTCACAAGGATATAGAAAACACGCGGCAGGTGATCCGGGAGATCCTTCAGGTGCCTGAGACCTATGCCGTGGTGCTCAGGGAGACCGGTCTGCCCGTGGGCAGCATAAGCCTTATGTTCCGATCCGACCTGGCTGAAGGAGAAGATGAAGCGGAGCTCGGATTCTGGCTCGGCGTCCCCTTCTGGGGAAGGGGCATCATACCCGAGGCGTCCCGCGAGCTTCTCAGGCACGGCTTTGAGGATCTTGGGCTCGCAAGGATATGGTGCGGATACTACGACGGAAATATCAAGTCAAAACGCGCCCAGGAAAAGATCGGATTCAGGTATATCCGGACAAGCCATGACGTTCCCGTGCCCCAGATGGGTGAGACCCGCACGGAACATGTCAACTGCATGACAAAAGAAGAGTGGAAAACAAAATACGGCCGGCAGCGCAGCCTGCCCCGCCACGGGTCCCGCGGCAGTGTGAAGACTGTCGAGATAGTCAGCCTTTCCAGCGGGATAATAGGCGAAGCCAGAGTGGCCCACGAAGTCAGGACCGGGTTCCGGCGGCTGAAGAGTTTCGGCCTCGATGTCAGGTTTTCAGAGCATTCGCTGGCAGGGCTGAAATACGTGAAGGAACATCCCGAGAAAAGAGCGGAAGACCTGATAAAGGCGTACAGGGATCCGGAAGTCGACATGATCCTGTGCGCCATAGGCGGCGACGACACATACCGCCTGGCCCCTTATCTGTTTGAGAACGGTGAACTCAGGGATGCTCTCAGCGACAAGATCTTTCTGGGGTTCTCCGATACGACCCTGAATCATTTCATGCTTCACAAACTGGGGGCGAGGACCTTCTACGGACAGTCATTCCTCGCCGATATATGCGAGCCTGACGCCGACATGCTGCCGTACTCGAAACAGTATTTCCTTGAGCTCATATTCACAGGCGCCATAAGGGAGATAAGGCCCAGCGGGCTCTGGTATGACGAGCGGACATCATTTGACGAAAGCGAATTCGGCAAACCGAGAGTCAGCCACGGAAACAGCGGTTTCGAGCTTCTGCAGGGCAGTCCTGTCTTCTCCGGCAGGATACTGGGCGGATGCATCGATTCCATATATGACATGTTTGACGGGGAACGCTATGCGGACATGCCCGGGATATGCGCCCGATACGGCCTTTTCCCGGAACAGAGGGACTGGAAAGGCCGCATACTGCTCCTTGAATCAAGCGAGGAGAAACCGTCTCCGGATAAATACCGCAGAGCCCTTGAATACCTGAAGGATGCCGGTGTGTTCGGCGTGATCTCGGGAGTTATCGCGGGCAAGCCCATGGACGAGGCATACGCAGAAGAGTATAAGGAAGCGCTGAAAGACGTCATAGCCGACCCTTCCCTTCCGGTCCTCTTCAATCTCAACATTGGCCACGCCACACCGAGATGCATAATACCCTTCGGCGTGTATGCGGAAGTGGACGCCGGGAACCAGGTCATCACTTTCCGCAATGAATGAACCTTCTGTCAGGAGGCCCTTATGGATGTAAAGATCGAAAAGCGCTATCTCCTGCTCCCTGTGGGGCGTAATGAAAAGACGAAAAAGATCTGCCTTATAAAAAACGGAAAGGTCTGCGCCGAACTCAAGACAAGGCTGTCGGAATCACCGGATTTCACCATTCCGTACGATGTATCGGGATTCCTCGGAGAGACTCTCGAGATCCGGACGGATCCCGAATCCGGTTACTGTCCTGTTTTTGCCGATTCATTTGAGGATCCGGGCCTGTTCCGCGAAAAACTCAGGCCGGTCTCCCATTTCTCGGCCGCGTACGGATGGATCAATGACCCCAACGGGCCGGTCTGGTACGAAGGAAAGTACCATCTGTTTTTCCAGCACAATCCGACAGACTCCCTCTTCGGCAACATTCACTGGGGCCATGCCACAAGCACGGATCTGGTTCACTGGACTCAGCATGACGAGGCGCTCTTCCCCGACGAGACAGGGCTCATGTACTCCGGCTGCGCCTTTGTGGACAGCAAAAACGTGACCGGTCTCCGGAAAGACGGCCACGATCCGCTGCTCCTGTTCTACACCGCGGCAGGAGGAGATTCGGGGCTCAGTGCTGGGCACCACTACACCCAGAGGCTGGCCTATTCCGCGGACGGCGGCCGGACATTTATAAAGCACTGCGCCGTGGTCGACATACCTGAGATATCCGGCAATCGGGATCCCAAGGTCGTATTCTGCGAAGACATAGACAAATACGTGATGGTCCTCTATCTTGACCGCTGGGACTTCATGCTTCTTGCCTCGGAGGATCTTATCCACTGGAATGAACTGCAGAGAATAGAGCTTGAAGGGGACAGGGAATGTCCCGACTTCTTCCCTCTTTCTGCAAACGGTGAAAAATACTGGGTCCTGACCGGCGGTTCCGATCTCTATGTGGCGGGACAGTTTGAAAACGGCCTTTACAGAGTCAGGTTCCCCAAAAAGCAGCTCAATTTCTCGAGAGAGAGCTATGCGGGGCACTCCTTCGCGAACGTGCCAGGCGGCAGGATCCTGCGTATCTGCTGGAACCGTTCTCCAATTCCGGACATGCCCTTCAACGGCAGCATGACGACTCCCCAGGAACTTCATCTTGAGGATACGGAAAACGGCCCCGCCCTGTCAGTCTCTCCCTGCGCTGAATTCGGCTCGCTCAGGGGAGACCCCGTGACCGGAAGGGGAGCCCTTGATCTGCCGGGAAGATCCAACGATATCCTGATATCCGTCAAAGCGGATAAAAAGCGCGCGATGAAGCTTTTCGGACTCACTTTCCACACAGATCCGGAAGCCCGGCTCCTTTCGATGAAGAACGGGCCGTCGATTCCCGCTGAGACCGTGAACGGCAGGATGAGTTTCAGGATAATTCAGGATATACATTCATTTGAGATATACTCTGCCGGAGGGAAAGCCTATGCCTGCATCGGCTTTATTTCCGAAGGTAAGCCGGGTCCCGTAAAATGCCCGGGAGCGGAGATCACCGCATACCCTCTGTCGGATATCCACTTTTAAGGAGACTGAAATGGAAATAATGGACCGCAATTACAAATACTACCCGAAAGTCAACGGAATATGGACCTGCGCGGACGGAGCCTGGAAACTCGAGATATCAGACGGCAAGCTCGCTGTCATCCGGGAGCCGGACATAAGGCTGGACACGTATTTCAGCTGCGCAAACGAAGAGGAATGCAGCCTGGGCATGACTCTTATACTCAACCCCTTCCGGGAGGATGAGGAGTTCAGGATCACGCTTTCCACCCCCAGTCTGCATAATATAATGACAGGTGAGGCATACAAATTCGGTAATATATGGTACGGAAAAGGCGCGATCCACATGGAACTCACCGACGGATCAGGATCCGCCCCGAAACAGCTGGATTTCACCAGAAAAGCGGAAGACAATCCCGGCTGGACCTGTTCCTGCGGCCATAAGGGAAACAAGGCAAGGTTCTGTACGGAATGCGGAAGGCCCAGAGAAAGCTGGGACTGCGCATGCGGAAAAAAAGACAACAACGGAAACTTCTGCACCCACTGCGGGCGGCGCAGAAATCCGCTTAAGTGATACTGGAAAAGGAGGTTATGCGATGAAAGTAACAGATGTCTACAAACAGTATTTTTCAGGCGACTGCGAATTTAATGGCGTGCTCCGCCGGGGAGCCGTCGTCACCCTTACCGCCACAAGCGACGCAGGCGAGATAACATATGAAGCAGGGGTGAGCTTTTTTCCCCACAGAGACGACGAGGACTACGGCATTTCATATGACGCCGCCGTTCAGGAGGTCCTTTACTCCGGGAAAGGGAGAAGATCAAAAAAGCGGGAGAAAGCGTATCTCGCAGACCTGAGAAATGTCATTGACAGCGCTGCGGAAAAGATTGGCGGCAGAGTCTTCTGGGATCGCCCGCTGAGAGACGCCCAGTTCGGCTGATCAGGAAAATCGTAAACGGTAAATAACCGGTGCGGTGAAAATTAGCACTGGATATGAGATAATCTCTTTGAATTCAAAACAAGGAGGATTATCAAATGAAGCAAAGGACAGTGCGCACCCCTGAAGAGTGGGAAGAGATCGTGCGAAGG
>JAFTCY010000015.1 GCA_017454465.1 Clostridia bacterium | reverse complement strand
ATTGTTTCCGGTAAAGTTTTTTTTCACACATCTATTTTACCACAAAAGAAAGCCCTTGACATCAGTTTCGGCATCTTTTTTGCCTTAACTTGTCTTGGGCTTTTCTTTTTCAATTCGGGCTGCCTATTTTGCTACAGCCCCCGATGTATCCAATGCGCTGGTCTTATGAGTTCATATCCCTTTCAAGAATTGTTTTTGCGGGACCGACTATCCTTGCCACGGAACCCTTTTCGAATGGGTTTGACAGGTGAGCAAGTTCAAGAGTCTTCAGATAAGACAGCCTGCCTCCGATGTCGCACAGGGCAAGGTAGTCCTTCCAGGCATTCTCTCTGTCCTCAATATTCTTTTTCTTGAACTCCAGGGCGCCCATAGTCGTCAGGGTATAGTTGATGTAATAGAAAGGATAGAGGTAAATGTGGAGTTTATGGTACCACCATCCTCCTCTCTCAAGGAACTCGTCCCCGTCATATTTTCTCCATGGCATATATTTTTCTTCGAGCTTGTGCCACTCATATGTGCGTTCTTTCGGTGTAAGTTCGGGCTTCGAGTAGCAGATATGCTGGAACTCGTCCACAGCAACTCCGAACGGTACGAAAGTGACCGCGTCCTGAAGGTGGGCAAACCGGTATTTGTCAGCATCCTTTCCGAAGAATCCCTCTGCGTACGGATAAGCGAACTGCTCCATAGACATCGAATGAATTTCAGCGATATCGATAGTCACTTCCGCAAAGTCTGTGAGTTCCTGACTCCTGAGTGAACGGAAAAAGGCGAATGCGTGCCCCAGTTCATGAGAAAGGACTTCCATGTCAAACTTCGTCTGATTAAAACACGAGAATACAAACGGAGCCTTCCTGGAAGCAAGGATCGTACAGTAACCTGTCGAAGCTTTTCCGGGTCTGTTTTTGAGATCCATCAGCTTGTGATCTATCATGAAATCTATGAATTCGGCAGTCTCCGGGCTTATGTCATGATACATTTCCCTAGCCTTTTCTATCATGAAATCGTCATCACCTGCTGGAGTGGCATTCCCATCCGGGAATATCCTGCCTTCATCATAGCAGTATGTCCTGTCGATCCCGAGCCTTCTGGCCTGGGCCTCATACAGTTTTTCACACAGAGGAACTATCTCCTGCCTTACCTGCTCACGGAAGGCAGCTACCTCTTCCGCACCGTAGTCGGTCCTTCCCTGATTCATGTATCCGAGAGGAATGTAATTCTCATATCCGAGATTCCTTCCCATCTGGTTCCTGATCTCTATCAGTTCCGACCAGATCTCTTCAAGTCTCTCTTCGTTTGACTGGTAAAAAGCTGAGTATGCTCTCCATGCTTTCTTTCTCAGTTCCCTGTTTTCATTCTCAAAATACTTCTGGATCCCATAAAGATTAAGGGTCTGCCCCTCAAACTCTATCTGACATCCAGCCATTATCTTCTGGTATTCGTTTGTCAGAAGCGCTTCCTTCTGCATCAGTGGAATGTTTTCCTCGCAGAAACTCTTTCTCTGAAGCTCTGTCCTGACAAAATACTGGTGCCCGAATCTCTCCTCGACTGATTTCCTGAACGGACTTTCTTCAACGGCAGACGAGAATGCCACTATATCAGGCGTGATCGTCGGCATCATCTGCGAAATATACTCATTCTCCTTATCATAGAACTCATCTGTGGTGTCCAGTGTGTTTCTTACAGATGCCAGCGTACCCATGTCCATTACCGGCGACATAGTCCTGTCAAGCGAAAAGATGGCATCAAGCACGTCATCCCCTGATTTTGCGTTTCTGACCGCTTCAGTATGCTTTGTAATGATATTCCTGACTTCATCAACATCAGGCCTTTTGTACTCAAGTTCCGGAAAAGTCCACTTATCCATGCGGTCCTCCTATATGATTCCTTTGATCCTTCTTATAACGAGCATCATCGCAAATGCCGTAGTCAGTCTTCGAATCCTCGCCCTATCATTCTTGTTGTTGCCAAACAGGACTCTTTCGGTATATGTTCCGTTTTTGTCTGACAGGCCGAGGCAGACCGTACCTACAGGTTTTTCGGGAGTGCCGCCGTCCGGACCCGCTATCCCTGTCACGGAAACGGTGATCCCCGCTCCGGTCGCTTTTCTGACTCCCTCGGCCATGTATCCCGCGCATTGCACTGAAACCGCACCGTATTTTTCGAGTACCTCCTCCGGCACACCGAGAAGTCTCTTTTTTACTTCATTTGAATATGAGACGACCCCGCCGAGAAGCACGTCAGATGCTCCTGGTATATCTCCGACTCTGGCGGCTATCATCCCGGAGGTGCAGCTCTCGGCCGCGGCAAATGTAAGTCCGGCGTTCCTGAGCGCCCTGATCATGGCGATCACCGTTGCGTTCTTCGCGTCAAACGGTGTATCCGTTTCAAAGTAAATGTATTTTCCGGCTTTACCGGACGCTATCTTTTCCTTCATATCACGGCACATCCGCTTTGCTGTCTCCAGGTCCTTCGCTCTGGCCGTGATCCTGATCCTCACCTCATGCTCGCAGTCGTACGGAGCTACTGTCGGGTTTTCCGACTCATCCATTATGTCCCTCAGTATGTCTTCCGCTTCCGATTCATTGATCCCTGCCATATGCAGGTTCAGGCTGTATATCACGTCATCTGTCAGCTGACGCAGATAAGGACGTCCGCATTCATAAAACATGGGTTCACACTCTGACGGCGGCCCCGGAAACAGAAGAACGTGCCTCATCTTTCCGTTGACTCTTTTCTTCAGCGCGATTCCGGGAGCTGTTCCCCATCTGTTCCTGAATATATAGGCCCCTTCGGGTATCATTGCCTGCTGGATATTATTATCGGTCATCTCAAGACCGCGCTTGGTGAAAAAGTTCCTTATGTCGTTCAGTATCTCCTCATTCAGATGCAGCGGGGCCCCAAGCTCATCCGCTACCGTCTCTCTCGTTATGTCGTCGAGGGTCGGCCCAAGCCCGCCTGTCGTTATTACCACATCCGATCTTTCAAGAGCATTTCTCAGCGCCTCACGCAGTCTCTGCTCATTATCTCCAACGATAGTCTGGTGGTAGGAGGAAAAGCCAAGAGCTGCTATCTCTCCCGCTATAAAGGCTCCGTCGGTATTCACTATCTCCCCGAGAAGGATCTCTGTACCTACACATATGATCTCACAAACCATAGAAGCACCCACTTTCCTGATGTTATCTGTTCTTCAGAAGATCCCGTATCAGCTCATCGATCCCGGGAACCGTTCTTCCTGCAATTTTCCTGATCTCTTCCACCCCGTTGTCCATTGCATAGGACGGAAATGCCTTTATCATATCCGCATCATTCAGATCGTCCCCTACCGCCACAACTCTTGATTCTTCCACACCTATACGCTTTATAAGTCTCCTGATCCCCTCGGCCTTGTTCATCTGATTTGAAACTATATCGATGCAGCAGCCGTTCTTCAGAGGATTCAGTTCACGGGCGAATCTTTTCTTTATGCAGCCGATCACCCTGACAGTTTCTTCAGGGGTCGGAAGCGAAGTGCTCATCTGGGTGAAATACGGGACAGACGGAAGACTGCCAACCGGTATTTCCCAATCTGCGCAGTAAAATCCTTCAGGTTTGAAATGGTATTCGAACGAAGATGCACGCACTGTCGCCCAGTCACACCCAAGCGAAAAGAGATATTCAGCAAGCTCTGTCACCAGATCTCCCCGGCATCCGGTCTCCATAAGTATGGTGCCGCTGCCGTCGGCTATGGTCGCGCCATTATCACCTACCAAAAAATCTGGACGTATAATATTTTCGTTCATGAGCCGTATGAGATCAGGTATCCCTCTTCCGCTGATTACAGCGAAGAAATTCCCGTTGCTTTTCCACTCCTGCAGCAACCGCCTTTTTTCTTCTCCGATACCGCCGAAATTAAGAGTCCCGTCAAAATCACTGGCCAGCAGTCTTTCTTTTCCCATAAATAATCCAAACGGCAAACCCTACAGTTTTATTATGGGTTTGCCGCATATATCAGAAATAGATTTTTTGACCGTCGTTTTCGGCCGATTCAAATGCCTTCATTATAATATTGAGAACGCACCGCATCTGTTCGTGAGTGACCAGCTGTTCAGCCTTTCCGTCACATGCCAGCACAAAATTTCTGTAGTAGTCATGTACGTCACTTGTCTGCTTCTCGATATCATACTCATCCACAGTTATGCTGTCCCGCGGGGCCATTGTCTTTGTCAGCCCGCTGGCATACTTTACGGGATCCACATCACTCTCGTGCCATGCCTTGCGCTTGACGACGTGCATGGGCATATCCCATCTGTCGATCAAAGCTGTCCCGCCGTCACACCTCAAATAGAATCTGGGCATATGAATAAAATTATATGTGCCGACTTCAAGATATGCTCTGCACCCGCTGAGGAATTCCAGGTCAAGCTGGAACCCGTCATCGACTTCCTTGTTGGTAATATGGTCAAATCTGCATGATACAGATTTGACATCATATCCCAGAACCATGCAAGCCTGGTCTATGATATGGATGCCCCAGTCATACAGCATCCCGCCGCCGTACTGTTTCTTTCCCCTCCAGTCAGAAGGGATCCCGCGGCTTCCGTGTATCCGGGACTCAAGATCTATCGGTTTCCCAATCTCGCCGCTGTCGATCACTTTTTTTACTGCCAGGACGTCAATGTCGAACCGCCTGTTCTGGTGAACGGAAAAGATCCTGTTCTCGGCATTCGCTACAGCGATCATTCTTTCAAGGCTGTCGAGAGAAAGAGCAACAGGCTTCTCGCATATTACGTGCTTCCCTGCTTTCAATGCGGCTATGACAATCTCTTCGTGCGAATCATTCGGTGTAGCCACAGTAACTATATCGACAGTCTGATCCGCCAGAAGTTCCTCCCTTGTGGAATACGCCCTGACACCGTCAGACTCAGCACCGGCTCTTTTGACCGGATCTATATCATAAATGCCCGCCAGTTCGCAGACATCGCTAACTTTAAGATTCTTGCAGTGGGAACCGGCTCCCATACCGCCGTAACCGATAACAGCTACTCTTTTCTTCATTGTATTACCTCCGGAGTCTTCCGCTATATCTCCGCTCATCGGACTCCATCAATATTATATTGACAATTTCAGAACTGTCAAGAGAATTTTCATTTACGGGCATGGCAAAATATATGATTTTTTAGTTATTTTTTTGACTGTTTTTTGATATTATTCTCCACTGCGCTCCGTACTCAGCTTTTCCATGTGCTGCCTGCGGCCGCATCCATACGTTTTTTGTCTATGACCTTGACTTTTTCCGCCCGATGTGGTATAAATCGGAGCGAGGGACAAGTCCGGCGGGCCGCACCTGTACAGAGAGAAGCAGGTGGTGAAATGCTTTCATGTGCGCCGTGAAGGATACCACCCTTCCGAATAAAACGGTCGTATTATCTGAAAATGAGTTAAAAGCTCGGGTGGAACCGTGCAGACACGCGTCTGCACCCCGAACACGGTTTCGCGTACCCGGCTTTTTTGTTTTGAAAAAGCCGCACGCAACTCTCAAATCAAAAAAGGGAGGCGGACATTATGTTCAAAGTCAGATTCAATGACAAAACGATTGATTTCGAATCGCCGGTCACAGCATATGACGCGGCGAAAGAGGCAGAGCTGATCTCAAGGGAGATCATAGCCTGCAGCATCAATGGAGAAACAAAGGACCTCACGACACTTATCTGCTCAGACGCTGAAGTCAAACTTCTCACATTCGAAGATGAAGAAGGAGCAAAGGTATTCAGGCACACGGCTTCACACGTGCTTGCTGCAGCCGTAAAAAGACTCTACCCCGCAGCAAAGCTTACTATCGGTCCTGCAATCGACAACGGATTTTACTATGATTTCGATTCAGATGTTTCTTTCACTCCTGAAATACTCGAAAAAATAGAATCCGAGATGAAAAAGATCATCAAGGAAAATCCGAAAATGGAAAGATTCGTTCTTCCGAAAGCAGAAGCTCTTGAGCTTATGAAGGACGAGCCCTACAAGATCGAGCTTATAGAGAATCTGCCGGCAGGTGCCGAAATATCTTTCTACAAAATGGGAGATTTCACCGATCTTTGCGCCGGCCCGCATCTGTTCTCGGCCGGAGCTATAAAGGCGTTCAAGCTAACGAGCTGCACCGGAGCATACTGGAGAGGTGACTCAACTAAAAAAATGCTCCAGAGGGTCTACGGAACCGCATTCCCGGCCAAAGACGCCCTGAACTCGTATCTTGAACAGCTCGAGGAAGCAAAGAAACGGGACCATAACAAACTGGGTCGCGAGCTCGAACTGTTCACGACAGTTGACTATATCGGCCAGGGCCTTCCCATTATCCTTCCCAAAGGTGCTAGGATAATTCAGACTCTTCAGAGATGGGTGGAAGACGTAGAGGAAAAACGCGGATATCTGCTCACCAAGACCCCGTTCATGGCTAAACGCGACCTGTACAAAATATCAGGTCACTGGGATCATTACAGGGACGGAATGTTCATCCTTGGAGACCCCGATGACGAAGAAGCTGAATGTTATGCTCTTCGCCCCATGACATGTCCTTTCCAGTACCAGGCTTACCTGACAAGAAAGAGATCCTACAGGGAACTCCCGCTGAGATTCGGTGAGACATCTACTCTGTTCAGAAACGAAGACTCAGGTGAAATGCACGGCCTTATCCGTGTACGCCAGTTCACTATATCCGAAGGCCACCTCATCATCCGCCCTGACCAGCTGGAAGAAGAATTCAAGGGATGCCTTGAGCTCGCAAAATATTGCCTTGATACAGTCGGCCTCCTTGAAGACTGTACTTTCAGGTTCTCACAGTGGGATCCAAACAACACCGCCAAGTACGAGGGAACAGCGGAGCAGTGGGAAGAATCCCAGAGGGTAATGAAGACTATTCTCGATGATCTGGGTGTCGATTACAAAATCGGTATCGACGAAGCTGCTTTCTACGGTCCGAAACTCGATATACAGTGCAAGAACGTATTCGGAAAGGAAGACACCATCGTCACCATACAGATCGATATGCTTCTGGCTGAAAAATTCGGTATGTACTACACAGACTCCGATAACCAGCAGAAACTTCCGTATATCATCCACCGGACATCTCTCGGATGCTATGAGAGAACACTGGCACTTCTCATCGAAAAGTATGCCGGGGCATTCCCGATGTGGCTCGCTCCCCTGCAGGTCGAAGTAATTCCCGTATCTCCGGAGTACACCGACTACGCCCGTGAAGTGACTGACAAGCTGTACGCAGGAGGACTTAAGGTCCACTGTGATGCTAGGACAGATACGATGAGATATAAAATAAGAGAGGCACAACTCGCAAAAACGCCCTACATGCTGGTGGTGGGTGAAAGGGACCGTGTCGCAGGAACTGTTTCTGTCAGAACACGTGCCGGTGAAGATCTCGGCGCGATGCCGGTCGATGAATTCCTGTCAAAAGCCCTTGAAGAAATCAGGACTAAGGCAAGATAAAAAGTCTTTCAAAAATCCCGTCTGTAACAGGACGGGATTTTTCATGTTCTGGACAGGCCTCCACTCATTACAAATGTAGAATACAAACCTTGACAGCCGGCACATTTTGTAGTAAAATATACTGGGTTGATTTGTGGAGTAACGCCGACGAGGGTCACACAAATCATTTGTTAAGTCTCAAACAGAGTCGTGACTGCCGGAAGACCCGCTGCCGTCAAGCGGGGAAAAGGATGTACGGTCACGTAATACCCGTTGTTCCCACGCATCTCTTACGTGCGGTTTTTTCCGCATTTGTTTTATGCTGCCCCGGGAATGCATGCATTCAGGCCCTCGTATGAAAGGAAAAGCAAATGTCTAAGAAAAAAATAGGAAAAGTCCGCGTAGCAATGCTCGGCGGGCTGAATGAGATCGGGAAAAACCTTGCTGTCATAGAATATGAGGATGACATCATTATCATTGACTGCGGCGTCGCGTTCCCCGATGATGAAATGCTTGGCGTGGATCTGGTCATTCCGGACTTCACATACCTTGAAAAGAACGCCTCAAAAATAAGAGGCCTGCTGATCACCCATGGTCATGAAGACCATATAGGGGCGATACCGTATCTTCTGAAAAATCTAGATATTCCGGTATACGGAACGAGGCTTACTCTGGGAATACTTGAAAACAAACTGTCCGAGCATCATCTTCTTGGTCAGAGAGAACTGGTAACCGTATCAGCTGGATCTGTTGTTAAACTTGGGGTCTTCAAGTGCGAATTCATCAGAGCAAATCATTCCATAGCTGACTCATGCATGATAGCTGTCAGGACGCCTTGCGGAACAATTCTGCACACCGGCGACTTCAAACTTGACGTTTCTCCAATCGGCGGAGAAATGATGGACCTGACTCGTATCGGAGAATACGGAAAAGAAGGTGTCCTTCTTCTGATGTGTGAAAGCACCAATGTCGATGTTCCCGGATTCACGCCTTCCGAAAGAAAAGTAGGCGCGTCCCTTGACAGGATCTTTATGAACAACACCGACAGGCGCGTGATCATCGCCACATTCTCTTCAAATGTCCACCGTGTGCAGCAGATAATAAACTCAAGCTACAAATTCGGAAGGAAAGTCGCAATCACAGGCCGCAGTATGCTGAATGTGATCAGGGCAGCCGTAAAACTCGGTTACATGGACGTTCCTCAGGGTTCGCTTGTCGATATCGGAGACATCGGCAATTACCCTCAGGAAATGCTTACCATCGTGACCACCGGTTCACAGGGAGAACCTATGTCCGCTCTTTACAGAATGGCCTTTTCCGACCATTCCCAGGTCGAGCTGACCCCCAATGACCTTGTCGTTCTCTCCTCGCATGCCATACCTGGCAATGAAAAACTCGTAAACCGCATAATAAATGAGATGTACAAAAAAGGGGTCTCAGTCTATCACGACGAAGACGTGGTCCACGTTTCGGGACATGCCTGCCAGGAAGAGCTCAAACTCATACACGCCCTTACCAAGCCAAGGTTTTTCATGCCGATACATGGTGAATACCATCACCTGATGCAGCACAAGGAACTGGCTGAGTATATGGGAATGAAGCCGGAAGATATATTCGTTATGGATATCGGCCAGGTTCTTGAGCTCACTGCGAACAGCTGCAAGAAAAACGGGACGGTTCCCTCTGGAAGAGTTCTTGTCGATGCATACGGTGTGGGAGATATCGGCAGTGCAGTCCTCAGAGACCGTCGTCACCTCGCTCAGGACGGTCTGATCGTTGCGGTTGCCGCTGTTGACATTGACGAGCAGACGATAGTTTCCGGCCCCGACCTCATATCAAGAGGTTTCGTATATGCAAGAGAGAACGAAGATCTTATCGATGAGATGAGAGATGTAGTAAGAGATGCCATCGAGGAATCCCTGGCCTCCGGATCAACGGAATGGATGGAACTAAAAAGCGATGTAAAAGAAAGCCTGTCCAAATTCGTATTCTCCAAGACCAAGCGCAGGCCCATGATCCTTCCCGTCATTACAAGCCTCTGATCTTCTCTGAAAGGTGAAAAGAACATGAGCAAAACAAGAAAAGCCGAACTCCTTTCACCGGCAGGCAGTTTTGAAAAGCTGGAAGCAGCAGTAAGATTCGGTGCTGATGCCGTATATCTTGCAGGAAAGAACTTCGGCATGAGAGCAGCGTCTGACAACTTCAGCCGCCAGGAACTGGCAGATGCGTCTGATCTGTGCCACTCAAAAGGCAGGAAGATGTATGTCACGGTAAATGTCATGCCAAGGACAGGAGAATATGAGGAGCTTTCCGAATACCTGATGTTTCTCGGTGATATTAAGGCAGACGCTGCCATAATATCAGACCTAGGCGTCATAGATCTTGTGAAGAATAAAGCGCCCGGACTGCCTATACATATATCCACACAGGCAAGCGTCGTTTCCGCCCAGACATGCATTGCGTACCAGAAGCTCGGAGCGTCAAGAATAGTTCTTGCCAGAGAGCTCACACTGGCAGAGATTGCAAAGATACGAGATGGAATCCCCGATGAACTTGAGCTTGAAGCGTTCGTACACGGGTCAATGTGCATTGCCTACAGCGGCAGATGTCTTTTGTCGAACTATTTCACCGGCAGGGATGCGAACCACGGTCAGTGTGCCCAGCCGTGCCGCTGGAAATACTCTCCATCCGCCATGGATATCTCTGAGGAGAAAAGGGCGGATCTTCCGACAGTGGGCACTGTAGAAGAAGACAGAAACGGCGAAACTTTTTTCATGAGCTCAAAAGACACCTGCATGATCGAACATATCCCGGAACTTGAAAATTCGGGTATCGACAGTTACAAGATCGAGGGCAGGGTCAAAAGCGCTTATTACACTGCAGTTGTGACCAACACATACAGAATGGCTATCGACAGATACCGCAGTGATCCGGACGCCTACTCTGTTGATCCGGAATGGCTGCGCGAACTGGAAGGAGTCAGTCACCGCGAATACGGAACCGGTTTCTTTTTCGGTGATCCGTCAGAATCTGCCAATACTGTGACCGAACATGGGTATATCCGTGACAAGTCATTTCTGGCAACGGCTGACGAAGTATCAGCAGGCCCTGAAGACGACGGCAGATTTATTGTGACATTCATACAGAAGAACAAGCTCTGCCTGAACGACAGAGCAGAGATCCTCTCCCCCGGTATGACCGGGAAAAGCTTTGAAGTTACCGAAATACTTGATGATGAAGGAACACCTATCGACTCAACCCCTCACCCCTCAATGAGATTCGTGCTGCGTGTTCCGTTCAAAGTCAAAAAAGGCGATATACTTCGCCAGGCATAGAATAATACAGTATAATGTCACTCCCGGCCGCTGGCCGGGAATTTTTATACCAGGTTTATTTTTTGTATGTCCCCGCATTTTTCAGGATCTATGCATTCTCTTTCACGCTTGACACTGTTTTGAGCCGATGCTATAATCAACAGGACAAAACACATAATCTTGCACCGGTTTCCGGGCATGGGAGGTACTATGGTTAAGACAAAAGCAACATCAGGAGCAGACGAAAAAACCCCGTCGGTCCCTCAGTATTTTTCATGGATCAACAGTACGAACGAAGGATCCACGGAAGAGCAGACCCTGATCAACCTTGAGTATTTCAGATGGCTGAAGGACACATACGGCATGCAGATCGAGATATACGCTTGGGATGCCGGAAACTTTGATACCCCCGGATTCGGTTATGAGGATCCCTATACCTCAAAAAAACTTAAAAAACAGTACCCTAACGGCTACGGCCCATGTGTAGAGCGGGCTAAGGAACTCGGTATCAGAATGGGATTATGGGGAGGCGCCGACGGATTCGGAGAGACCGAGGCAGACTGGAAAAAGCGCAGGGATGTGCTCGTCAATCTCTGCCGCGATTTCAACATAAGGGAGATCAAGATAGATACGGCCTGTGACTGGCTCAGGCCCGAGATGAGACAGTACTTCAAAGAAACCATAGATATGTGCCGGAAATATGTCCCGGACCTCCTGATCCTCAATCACCGTCATATGCTGGGAGATGCCGAGATATGCGTTTCCACTTTTCTCCATGAAGGCGTGGAAACATACATAGACGTTCTTACAGAAAACAGTTTCTCCGGCCCTCATCACAGAATGGCTCCTCTTGTAAGGGATCTCGTCCCCGGAATGCAGAGACTGGCTGAGGACCATGGTGTATGCATCTCCTCGTGTCCTGATTTCTTCGAGGATGACATGATCGTCCAGGCATTTTCCAGGTCTCTGATAGTTTCACCTGAAGTCTACGGTAACCCATGGTTCCTCCGTGACGATGAACAGGCAAGGCTTGCAAAGATATACAATCTGCATGCTGAATATGATGACATACTCATGAACGGGTTCCCTCTCCCAGAAGAAAAGTACGGAAAGAATGCAGTATCCAGAGGAAATGGGTGCACAAGGCTCCTCACCTTCACCAACCCAACCTGGACAAACAAGAATGCATGCATATCTCCGGATGAGTCCATAGGGCTCGACATCACACCCGGGAAGAGATACGCTTTCAAGATCCTTCACCCGTACGAAGAATTTCTGGGATTCCTGAAGCCTGACGACAAGGCATTCATCGACATAGCTCCCGGCAGAGCTTCGCTGATACTGGTCCAGGAATCGGAAAAATTCCTCAAGGAAAACTTTGCCCTGACAGGATGCAGATACGAAACCGTTTACGGTCCCGGGAGAGTTCCTTCTTTTGCAAAGATCTATTCCTCGTGCGGCCACATCTCGTCTGTAGGAAACAGAACAGCAGAAGCAGATACCGCAAGCTTTGACAATACATTGCACGCCCCGGTCGCCCTGGGCAGACTGAGCAGGTGCGATATGCCGGCAAATTCAAGGGCAATCTATGAAGCCACCGCTTTTTCGGCAAACTGCGATTCGCTTGAATCCCAGTCAATAAAGAGATCAGGGGATACGAAAGTGCCGGAAGTCAGGGCTGCAAGGGATGCCTTCTTCGCACAGGCGACCTACTTGGGACGCGGTCCCGAATCTGCTTTTATGTTTGACGGCAAAGACGATACGTACTTTGACGGAACATCAAGGCAGTCCTCTTTCTTCGCTACGCCTGAATGGCAGGAAGAGAATCTCGGAAAGGTCATCAGCGAAGAAAGGTTTGAGATGCCTATAAGGGTTAACGGCGGCTGCCTGAGAGCGGACCTGGGCCAGGTATATGATGTATCTGAGATTGAAATAATCTCTTTCTCCATCGGGGAGCCCAAATTCGGTTTCGAAAAACCCAACATCGAGAGCAAAGGCTTTACATCGTCTGATCTGTCTGTATGGGAAGAAGCTGATCTTATCTGTTCCGAAAGCATGCGCAAGGACACTTGCAGAGTAACAAAAGACTTTGGAGTTATAGATCTGGAGGGTGACAGGATCAGTACCAGATACAGGGTCGGAGGAAGAATAAGGTACTTCGAGCTGCCGCGTCCGATGGACAGGATTTATTCCTTCAGAGTATATGACAGATCCGGTGCGGAGATAAAGATCCCTGAAATCAAGGTCAACAACATGCTGTCGGTCTATGGCGAAATGCACTTCACTTATGCTGCACAGTCATCTGTGAGACTCCCTGATGATTATAACGACGGCTCATATATAGCTGTAGGCACAGACGGACGGCATGGATATGAAGGCGTCTACTGCGCACTTGAATTCGGCGGTAAACTGATCGGAGCATTTGACAGGGCGCCAAGCTTCCCGTTCAACAAATGGGAGCACGAGACACCTTCATCGCCTTCCGGATTGACATATTATTTCAGGGCGACGCCTGAGATGAAGGGAAAGAATGTAACTCTCTATGCGCTTTACAGAGATATTGCGAGAATGGACGAAATATCCACCGCAGCATGGCTCTGCGACAGCAATGTAGAAAAATCTTCGATAAGGATCGATCTGTAATTTGTAACTGCAATGAAAAAAGAAATCCGGCCTGCAGATGAAAATCCGTCTGTCATTCGGCCATTAGCAAAAAAAATCACTTTAGCCTGTACTCTCGTATACTTCGCAAGTTATATAATGCGGCTCAACTTCGCGGTCATGATCTCGAGAATATACAGTGACATGGGGCTTGAAAAAAGCGCCCTTGCTGTCGTTCTTACCGGACTGACAATAGCATACGGACTCGGACAGATAGTCTGCGGGGTAATAGGCGATAAAGTCAATCCACGTCATATGCTGACCGCAGGACTGCTGCTGGCCGCATTGTCAAATATCGCAATGTTCTTCTGCTCTTCCGTTCTTGCAATGACCATTGTCTGGAGCATTAACGGTTTTGCGCATTCAATGCTGTGGCCGCCAATAATCAGGATACTGTCTACGCACCTTACTGACAGTGAGTACGGATACGCAACGGTCAGAGTGTCGTGGGGGTCGTCTGTTGCCACGGTGCTTCTGTATCTAGTGTGTCCCCTGCTGATAAGCGAGAATGTGGGTCTGAGCTGGAAGACAGTGATGCTGATCTGTGCTGCGACCGGGATCGTGATAATGATCCTTTGGACAGTTTTCAGTCCTAAACTTCTGGAACATCAGACTGTCCATGGAAACGGAGAAACGCGGGATGAACCGGCAAAGCACAAACTTCCTCCGTATGTTTTCTTTCCTGTAGTATTCATTATGCTGGCTATCGTTTTTCAGGGATCCCTGAGGGATGGTGTCACTAACTGGACACCCTCATTCCTTATCGAGACCATAGGTATACCGGACGAACTTGCCATCCTTGCCACGGTCTTTCTGGCGGTCCTGAGTATAGTCAGTTTCTGGTTCTTCGAACTCATTCACAGGAAACTCCTGAAAAATGAAGTAGCCTGCGCAGCTTTCATATTTGGACTTGCGGCAGGCTCCGCTTCAATACTATATGTAGTGAACAGGCATATTTCATCGATGGTGCTGTCGCTGATCTTCATATCGCTCCTTGTATCATGCATGCACGGTGTGAACCTCATGCTTATATCCATAGTACCGAAGAGATTTGCAAAAAGCGGAAAAGTGTCCACATATTCCGGAATCCTGAATGCATGCACATATATCGGAGCTGCCATATCCACCTATGTCTTTGCAGTTCTAGCGGAGGAGTACGGATGGAACTTTACGTTGCTGACCTGGATTATACTCGCTATTGCCGGACTTGTATCGTGTCTCACCGCTACACCTCTGTGGAAACGGTTCAGAAAAGAATACTCTGATAATCCCGACATACGGGAGCACTGAGAAAAAAACCATGAATCACAGCTGTGGTCCATGGTTTTTTGTATCCGGTCAGGTTGGCATCTATAGTTTCTGGATCATCATACCGCCGTCGACTCCGACAGTCAGTCCTGTGGTGTATCCAAAATATCCTTCCGCCAGAGCCAGGACAGTCTTGCCCACGTCTTCCGGAGTTCCTATCCTCGGGATCGGGCAAAGTCCTTCAGATATAAGACGGTCATATTTTTCGCGTACACCCGCGGTCATATCCGTAGCAACGATTCCGGGTCTGACTTCATATACTCTTATACCGAATTCAGCAAGCCTGTCAGCATAGAGAGTGGCAGCCATGGACAGCCCGGCTTTCGACATACAGTATTCACCGCGGTTAACACTGGAGACCGTGGCGGATATGGAAGTGATGAAAATGACTGCCCTCATCGCGTCAGTTTTCTGCTCTGACATCCTTTTTGCGATCTTCTGGGTAAAGAAAAATGTTCCCTTCAGGTTGATGCCCAGGACCCTGTCAAAACTCTCCTCGCTCATATCAAGCATATCTGCTCTGACTTTAGGAGCGACACCCGCGTTATTGACCAGTACCTCCACGTGTCCGAGTCGCGCAAAGGCTTCATTGCACACTCTTTCCCTGTCTTCAGATGATGAAATATCTCCCTGAAGGTAGAATGAATCGGGTGAGATCGCGGTCAGCTCGGCAATATAATCTTTGCAGTCTTCTTCCGGCCTGATCTCAACCGCGCATACTCTGTATCCTGCGTTGGCGAGGGCCAGTGATATGCCACGTCCTATTCCCCTGCATGCTCCTGTTACAATTGCATTTCTTCTTTCTTCTGCCATGATCAATTCTCCTCAAATACTCTTTTATATATTTCAAGATACGGTTCCCTGTCTCTGATGGGACATCCCGTACATGACATCTTTCTCATAAGCGCGGTGCACTTTGAACAGGTAAGACAGACTTTTCTGTCATCAAGCCCGCGTCCTTCCAGGACATCCTTTGCAAAGTCAGGATACGCAAACGACATCCTTCCGAATCCCACCGCATCACACTTTCCCTCCAGGATCGCTCCCGCTCCGACATGAGGAGCAAATCTCCTGAGATAAGAATAACCTGTTCCTATTAATGTAATCCCAGGAACTGTCTTTTTCATATGCGCAGCCGCTTCAATGAGCCGTGATACTCCCACAAGTTTATCCTCAGGCGGCTCATATCCTCCGTTGTCATACGGCCTGTTAACATGTGGATTATAATACGGTGTGCCAAGGGTCATATCAACCAGACGCACCCCGCTTTCGTACATTATCCTGTAAAGCATATCAGGCTCAGTCCAGTCGATCTTCATGTAATCATCCCTGTCCGCTCCGAATCCCCAGGGATACGGCATGCAGTCGTAAGGGCCGAAACGGGACGCCATTACAAAATCCTTTGACGTATACGGTTCTACTGCTTTCATTGAATCCCTGAAAAGTCTGGTCCTGTTTTCAAATGATCCGCCGTATTTACCCGGTCTGGTATATGCTGACAACAGTTCACTGAACAG
Source organism: Clostridia bacterium (assembly GCA_017454465.1). GTDB lineage: Bacteria > Bacillota > Clostridia > Oscillospirales > CAG-272 > UMGS1696. The sequence continues at coordinate 4,142 of JAFTCY010000015.1, read as the reverse complement.
ATATTTATGACAGCACTTGACATCTGCTCCGTCAAACCCCGCCTCTTTTGCAAGCCTGGCCGCCTCTCCGAATTTTTCAGGCAGGGAATCCAGATATTCATCAGTCGCAACAGGGTAATCCGGAGATATCTCAAATTTTTCATTCATCATCGGATTGTGATATGCAATAATCGGGTGCGGCGTGTTGTCAGGCCTTGAGACCCTTCCGGAATGGGTAAGCTGGAGTATAAGAGGAGCACCGCCCGCCAGTTCATGAGCCTCCTCTGCCATTCTTTTGAATGCATCGAGGTTTTCCTTGTGTATCCATAGCTGACCTGCGCTGGTCCGTGCTTCCTCAGTAACCACGCATGCTTCGCACCATATCAGGCCGGCTCCTCCCGAAGCAAATCTCCTTATCCTTCTCATCGTCAGTTCACTCGGAGATCCGTCAGGAAGAGAGTCAAATCCTTCCATAGGATGTATGGTCATGGAGTTCTTTGTTACAATATCAGTTCCTCTCACGGCAACTGATCTGCCGAGAACTGAAAGATCGTCCGAATAAGGGAGTCGTACTCCGACATCCGCTGCATGTTCAAGCAGCGCTTCTTTTGTCTTGTAATTGAATCTTGTTGTCATTTTCACCTCTGTGTCACGCCATCGTTTCAAGCATTTTCAGGCTGACAGAATAATGTGTCGGCTGGTTGTTTTCAAGCAGCCTGCATTCCTCATACATATATTCGGCCATCCTGTGTACTTCTGCCCCCTGGGAGCCTGCTATGTGTGGCGTCAGAAACACATTCTCGAGAGTATACAGTTTCGAATCAGCTTCGGGCGGCTCCGGCATGGTGACATCCAGCAAAGCAACTCTTGTGGGAACTTTTTCAAGAGCTTCGATCAGGTCATCCTCGACGACCTGTGCCCCTCGCCCCGTATTTATGAAGACAGATCCAGGCTTCATCAGACTGAAGTGTTCCCTGTTCAGCATATTCTTGGTCTGTTCGTTATCCGCAAGGTGGTTTGAGATGACGCTGCATGTTGAAAATATAGTTTTAAGGTCAGTCTTTTCAACACCCAGGACATCGGCTGTTTCATCAGGCAGGAAAGGATCGAAAACCATTATTCTACATCTGTCGAGAGTCTTAAGCCTGCTGATAACCTGCTTTCCTATCATCCCTGCGCCGATGATCCCTACTGTAAGGCCGTAATTACCGTTAAAGTATCCCGAGTCTCTGTTGTCCCAGGATGATCCTGACTGCTGCCTGTGCAGTTTATGAAAATATCCCTTTGACCCAAGCATTATCTGGGCAAAAGTGTATTCTGCCACCGGAACCGCATTTGCTGCCCAGGCACTGTAAACCTCTATTCCCTGTTCAAGAAATGGTCTTGCAAACTTCTGCACCGTTCCCGCAGCATAGAATACGGCCTTGACATTGGGAATGTACTCTTTTATCTGTTCTGCGCTGAGGCACATCATTCCCCATGTCGAGAACAGATAGTCCGCTCTTTTCAGTTCCGTACTGTATTCATCAAGCTCCTGTTCACTGATCACATGATCCGTTTCAAATTCCAGAAGATCTTTTAATTTGGCAACAGTATCGTTGCTGTAAACATCTGCAACCGCCCTGTCCCATCCAACAAACAACGCTTTTTTCAAATCAATTCACCCCGCTACGAACCAAAATAGTATCTGCCGAAATCTTCAAACTCCAGAATATCTGAAATAATATAATTAGAAACAAACATTCCTTTGGGAGTCAGAGCAAATATCCCGTTTTCTGCTGTCATATACCCGCCTCTGACATAAGGAACAAGCTTATCTCCGTACAGTTGTTCGAAAGAATAACCGAATCGTCTCGTAAACTCTCTGCTCTCTATTCCGTCAGCAAGTCTAAGCCTCAGCATTATATACTCTCCAAGGCGCTCACGCTCTTCCACTGACTCAAGATTTTCAGTGACGATCACCTTTGATACGGGATCAAAAAAGGATTCTATATATCTGTCAACATCGGCAATAATCGAAAATCTGTTGTTGTTAAAGTAGGAATGCGCTGAAACGCCGAAGCCGAGATACTCATCACAGTTCCAGTATTTCATGTTATGTATGCATCTTTTTCCGGGACGAGAGAAATTTGAGATCTCATACTGGTTGTATCCGAGATTTCTCAGCAGACTGATAGAAGCCAGATACATGTCCGCTTCAGTGTCCTCCTCGGGAAGATACGGCTTGATATCTTCGAAATTGTTGTAAAAAGCCGTGCCCGGCTCGATCTTTAGATCATACAGTGAAATGTGTTCCGGACCGAGTGAGGCCACATACCTTATGGTGTGCATCAGCGAGTCGAGGGTCTGAAACGGGATCCCGAACATAAGATCGACATTGATATTCTCAAAGCCGGCATCTCTTGCCATACGGAAGGATCTGAAAAAATCTTTTCTGCTGTGTATCCTTGACAGTGCCTTAAGCTCATTTTCATCAGCTGTCTGAAGGCCCATGCTAAGCCTGTTCACTCCCAGCCGTCTGAGCTTTGACAATACCCTTGCCGATGCTGTGGCAGGATTCATCTCAATGGAGTATTCCGAATTCTCTGAAAGACAAAAAATCTTCTTGACCGATTTTATCAGTCTGTACAGTTCATTTTCGGGAATCGACGTGGGGGTGCCCCCGCCGATAAAAACCGTGTCAGGCTCATACGACTCGGCCGCTTCACGGTAACTCTCCATATGGGCTATGACCGCATCTATGTATCTCTTTATTTTTTCGGGATCGTTGCACACTGACGAGTTGAAATCGCAGTATGCGCACTTGGAAAGGCAGAACGGCACGTGAATGTATATGCCAAGCCTTTTGTGCTCATGAACTGTAAGGCGGCTGAATGCTGCCATATGTCGTCCCCCTTTCACTCCATCGTTTTACGAGATGCGATCAGTCATCGTCCCCCAGCTTGAGAACAGCCATGAACGCCTCAGGACTGACCTGGACCGATCCGAGCTGACGCATTTTCTTTTTACCTTCCTTCTGTTTTTCAAGAAGCTTCTTTTTCCTTGTTATATCACCGCCGTAACACTTCGCAAGCACGTCCTTACGAAGGGCTCTGACAGTTTCCCTCGCTATGACCTTTGAGCCGATGGCAGCCTGGATCGGCACTTCGAACAGCTGTCTAGGTATATTGTCCTTCAGTTTTTCAGCGATCTTCCTGGCCCTTGCGTACGCCTTGTCAGCATGCACTATAAATGTCAGAGCATCCACCATCTCCCCGTTGAGGAGAAAATCAAGTTTGACAAGGTTCGACGGCTCGTATCCTGAGATCTCGTAGTCCAGTGAAGCATAGCCTCGGCTCCTCGACTTCAAAGCGTCAAAGAAATCGTATATTATCTCGTTGAGCGGAAGTTTGTAATGAAGCTCGACTCTGGTGGTGTCAAGATACTTCGTATCTATGTATGTTCCGCGTCTGTCCTGGCAAAGATTCATTATTCCGCCGATATATTCTGTGGGAGTTATTATGGATGCGGCAACGATAGGCTCAGCGGCAATATCTATCTCATCAGGGGAAGGATAGTTGGAAGGATTATCTATCCTGACCACCTCGCCGTTTCTTTTTGTTATCTCATAAATAACACTGGGAGCAGTAGTGATAAGGTCAAGGTTGAATTCTCTCTCCAGCCTTTCTTCTATAATCTCCATATGAAGCAGGCCAAGGAAACCGCACCTGAATCCGAACCCAAGGGCTATAGATGTTTCCGGCTCAAAAGTAAATGCCGCATCATTCAGCTGCAGCTTTTCAAGAGCATCTTTTGTCTCGTTGTACCTGGCCCCGTCGGAAGGATATATGCCGGCGAAAACCATGGACTGAACCTTTTTAAATCCCGGTAAAGGATCTTCAGCCGGTTCTTCAGCATGAGTCACCGTATCACCGACTCGGGTATCCGATACGTTTTTGATCGATGCAGTAAGGTATCCCACCTCTCCGGCCATGAGTTCTCCGGTTGATCTGAGACCAAAGGGATCCATCACTCCTACTTCAACCACTTCGAACTCTGCCTCGGTGTTCATCATCCTGATCTTGTCTCCGGCGCGCAGTGTGCCCTCGACAACACTATTTTAAACGACCACGCCCAGATAGCTGTTGTACACCGAATCAAATATCAGGCATTTCAAAGGTGCT
>JAFTCY010000139.1 GCA_017454465.1 Clostridia bacterium | reverse complement strand
TATGTCCCCGGTTCCCTGGGAGGTTATCTCAAGCTGCTTTACGGGAAAAGTGAAATCCTGCCACAGGCCTATCCTGTCGATCTTCATCATCATGGTGGAGAACTCGGCACGGCTGGTGGGTCCGAAAGGTTTTAATGTCCCGTCGGGGAACCCTGACAGCACGTCCTGACCCAGCAGGACAGAGAAGGATTCTCTTGCCCAGGCCGCGATATCGTCCTTGTCGGAGACGGAGTCCAGGGCGGTTTCCGAACCGGAGTCTTCCGGCAGATCGCAGGCTCTCATGAGGATCGTCACGGCTTCCTGCCTTGTGATCCTGTCCTCCGGCCTGAACTTTCCTTCAAAACCGGTTATGAGCCCGAAACTCCTGCATGCTTCCACCGCGCTGTACGCCCAGTGGTCCATTGGTACGTCATAGAACGAGGGAAGACGCTCCTCTGCCTGAAGGCCCAGGAGCCTTGCCATTATGACCGCGGCCTCGGCTCTGGTTATGCTTTTGTCAGGACGGAAATTTCCGTCGGGATACCCGGTGAGGATCTGTTCCCGGCCGCTGCCGTCCGGGTTGCTCCAGTATTCAACGGCCTCCGAGGCCCAGTGGTCTTCGCAGTCCGGGAACGCGGCATATACCGTGACCGGCAGGATCATCATCACAGCGAGGCAAAGGGCAAGGATGCCCGGCCCCGGGTATTTTCTGTTGATCATTCTCTTCAAAACTTCTTTTCCTTTCGGATCCGTGTCATGAATTTTCGAGGATAGAGATGTATTCTGCGAGTTTCTCGGAAAACCTTCCGATATTGAGTCCGTCTATGAATCTGTGGTTTACTTCCATCGACATGCCGAGGGTCTTTCTGCCGTTTTCCTCGGTATACTTTCCCCACGCTATCTGGGGTATGCTTGAGTTCGCGTAGCCTTCCTTTATATCCCGCTCATTGGTGAGTGCGGTCATGTCTATCCAGGGGAGGCATGTAAAATACACAAGGTCCTCCGATTCCTCATCCTGCTCAATGAATGTCTTCTGGGCCAGGCTGGTCTTTTTCGCGAGCTCAGCGAACCGCAGGGGATCTCTGTCATATTTCATGGTCACGATATGGAACTGCTCCGACCCTTTCCTGAGGTCCGTGAAGCTGGGATGGCGGCAGGCGATTCTGCAGGGCACCCCGTCCACGATGACAGTCCTGAAGGCGTCGATATCATTCAGCGCCATGGTGCATGCCCAGACCAGGGAGTAATAGAAGGATACCCCGTGGCGTTTGGCGAAAGCATATACGCCTGTCACGTCCTGACGGAATGCGCAGACATAGAAGGGATGGGAGATCTTTGAGTAGAAGAGAAAGGAGTCTTTTCTTTCCCAGGTGTCAAGATCGATCTTTTCGTATTCCATGTCAGATCACGTTTGTATAGATCGAGGACAGGCAGCTGTCGGCTTCGGCAATGAGCTCGGGAACTCCGGCGCCTTTTTTCATCATATCGAAGAAGCGCACCACAAGATCGTGATACTCACCGTCGCATACTCCCGAAAGCTCTTTCAGCGTTTCTGAGGGGGCGGAATCGGGAGCGTATGAGAACAGGGCAGCTGCCGCTCCGATGGAGATATATACCGGATGCCCGCCTGTTCCGGCGACATTGAGGGAAGCTCCCGTCAGCCTGTCGCTGTTGGCCATCTTTCTCGGGACATCGGCTCCAACTCTTTCGCAGGTGTCGCCCAGGGCGGTATTTCCGAACCGGCGTATAAGGTCGTCTGTATGGAGCAGTATCTCGGAAAGAGGCTTGTCATATTTCTTTGAAAGAGCCGCTGCCGACTCCGTCATGGCCTCTCTTGTGACTACTCTTATCTCGGGATCCGAGATGGCTTCCCAGATATATGTGTATCCCTTGTATTTTCCGAGGTAGGCCGTCACCGCGTGCCCCATGTTGTGTATATACAGTTTTCTTTCTATAATGAATCTGAAGGGAGATACGGGTATCACATTGCCGATCTCCGGGATCTCTCCAACGAAGGCGTCCCTGTCGCATGGCAGTACAGGATAGGCCTCGGCTCTTACCAGCAGGGGCTCTTTTTCAAGCAGCGCCTTGTCCGGCAGGGGGACCATCCTTCCCACGGAGGTCTCGATCAGGCCCACCGATCCCAGCTCTTCCGCGGTCAGCTCGGGCTCCAGGAGTCCCCTGATGTATTTGTCGGCGTCCATCAGGTTCTCGCATATGAGAAGATTGAGAGGACCTTTGTTCTCCGAATATCTGAGTTTTATCCCGGCTACCAGGTTCGGGATAGTGTATTTTATGGCTTTCGCGCCTACGCATGTGACGAGGATGGAGCAGTCGGCAATGGCTCTTGCCGCGGCCGCCCGGTCGTTCCCGTTCACTGCCGACACGTTTCTGATCATTTTTCTCGTGACTCCCTTTGAGGATACGATGTCAAGGGGGTATTCCCCTGCCTCGTTGAGGGAATTCACCATGTTCTCCACCACGTCGAGGAAACATACCCGGTATCCGGCTTCATACATTATCTGGCCTATGAATCCGCGTCCGATGTTGCCGGCTCCGGTTATAAGGGCTGTTTTCAAAAGTTCCGCCTTCTTTCTTGTGCTGTATATGGATATATTACATTTCCGGGAGCTCTTTTGCGCCGAACCTGTCCGCAAGCTCCAGGCATTCATCGATGGTCATCATGGCCTCCGTGGCTCCGGGGGCCGCGAGGGATGCGGTAGCCGAGGCGTTGGCAAGCTTCAGGGCGTATTCAAGGGATTCTCCCTTAACCGCGGCAGCCAGGACTCCCGCGCAGAACGCGTCGCCTGCCCCTACTTTGCCCTTTACGAAATCCTTCGGATTCTTTATCTGGCCGTATTTCGCGAAATTGCCTTCCCTGTCAAGGCCGAAACCGCCTTCGGGACAGTGGATTATGGCCCATATGCCCACGCCCAGATCAAGCATCGCCTGAAGAGCCGGCTTTATGTTTCCGAATATCAGGGATCCGTCTTCAGCCCTGAGCTTTATTCCCGTGGTGTGCTCGGCTTCTATCTCGTTGATCACGCAGTAGTCGGTATACTTAAGGGCAGGGGGAACCAGCCTGGAGAATCTTTCACCGGCCTCGCTGACCACGTCGATGGAGGTCTTTATCCCCCTCTCCTTCGCGTGGCAAAGCAGCCGCGCCATTTTCGTTCCGTATTCCGGATCCTCCTCGTCCAGCCTGTCAAGGAGAAGAATGTAGGCTATGTGCAGAAGGTCGCAGTCCACGTCGTCCCAGGAGAATGAATCTTCCGAGAATTCCGCGTTTCCACCCCTGCAGTGGAAGAACGTCCTTTCATGGGAGATATTGTCGGACATGACAGCGGTAAAGGAGGTGGCTCCTTTTGCCTTTCCTATCAGGGAGGTGTCAAGGCCCTCTCTGTTCATGACTTCCAGGGCGAAATCCCCGCCTTCGTCGTTTCCTACGAGGCCGAGTCCTCCAATGGAGCGCTCCGGCATGAGTTTCTTCAGGTCGATGCCCACATTGCAAACGGATCCTCCGGTGGATCTGCCGATATTGTTCTCGATGGTCGTGAGCTGTCCTCTTTCCGGATATCCGGTGATGGGATACAGGTAATCGACCACGATATTGCCGGCTACTACGATGCTGTTCCTCATAATATCTGCCTTTCTTTTTCTGTTCCGGTGTGATATACTGTTACGGGGAAGTTATTGTGTTTTTTCCCATAATTCTTCATTATGCAATTATACCATCGCGTAAACCGCTAGTCAACAACAAGGAGGACGGCTGTGGACTGGACTGAGCTTGAAAATGAGTGCGGAGGATGCAGGAAATGCCGCCTGTGGGAGACCCGTCACAATGTTGTCATAGGCAGGGGATCAAGGACGGCTCCGGTCATGTTCGTGGGAGAGGGACCGGGGGAGCAGGAGGATCTGACGGGGCAGCCTTTCGTGGGCGCCGCCGGACAGCTCCTTGACAAATATCTTGCCGCTTCGGGGATCTCCATGGATGACGTGTACATCGCCAATATCGTGAAATGCCGGCCTCCCGAAAACAGAAATCCGAGAGAAGATGAAGAGGAAGCGTGCATAGACTACCTGAGGGCCCAGGTGAAGCTGATCCGGCCGAAACTCATAGCCTGCCTCGGGAAGGTGGCCGCGTCCAAACTAATGAAACCGGATTATCCCATAGTGAGAGAGCACGGGATCTTAATTAAAAAAGGCGCTTTTTCAATGATCGCGCTCTTCCATCCCGCCGCCATACTGAGGGATCCTTCAAAAAAAGAGGACATGTATTACGACATGAAAAAGATCAGGGAGTTTCTGGATGACCTGAAAAAATAGAACAGGAACAGCAAAAAAGGCTCACTTCTGAGCCTTTTTTGCTATTTATAAACGCTGTTTATTATTTCTTTTTTCCCTGGTTTGCCACAGCCTGCATCTTGGCGTTGATCTCGCTCTGGTCGCCCAGGTAGTAATGGCGGACTGCCTTGAAGTTCTCGTCGAACTCATATACCAGCGGAACGCCTGTGGGGATGTTCACGCCGATGATGTCTTCGCTTGAGATGTTATCGAAGTATTTCACGAGAGCGCGGAGGGAGTTGCCGTGAGCGGCGATGATGACTCTCTTGCCGGCTTCCATGTCCTTCTTTATTACTTCCTCATAGTAGGGCACCACGCGCTCGATGGTGGTCTCCAGGCTTTCGTTGGCCGGAAGGAGCGCGGGATCAACGTTCCTGAACATGGGCTGCTTTGCAGCGCTTCTCTCGTCGTCGGGATCAAGTGCCGGGGGCTTCACGTCGAAGGAGCGGCGCCAGATCTTTACCTGTTCCTCGCCGTATTTCTCGGCTGTCTCCGCCTTGTTCAGGCCCTGGAGGGCGCCGTAGTGTCTTTCATTGAGCTTCCAGCTCTTGATCACGGGGAGCCACGCCCTGTCCATCTCGTCAAGGGCGATATTCAGTGTGTGGATCGCTCTCTTGAGATATGAGGTATAGCATACGTCAAAATCGTATCCTTCCGCCTTCATAACGCGGCCGGCGTTCTTCGCTTCCTCGCGGCCTTTGTCGCTGAGCTCAACGTCGGTCCATCCGGTGAAGAGATTCAGCTTGTTCCATTCGCTCTCGCCGTGTCTGAGCAGCACAAGTTTTGTCATCTTAATATCTCCTTACATAAAAATCGTATGTTGTTTTCGCAATAGGTACAATACCACAGCAAAAGGTTTTTGTCAACAAAAACAGGGTCCTTACGGTCATAAATTGAATATGTATCCGCATCCCACACCTATCAGAGCCGAGATCAGGATTATCATGACGGGGTGGGCTTTTTTTTGTGAAAGGAGCACGGAGACCGCGAAGAGGGCGGCCGAGATATACAGTACGGGAGAGGACAGAAGGGAGACGCTGAGCCCGTCCGGCAGGAATACGGTGACGAATACCGACAGTGCGGCAGCTCCGATAAGCCCCACCACCGCCGGCTTCAGACCTGACATGACGCCCCGGACGGCAAAGGAGGAACGGAATCTTTCATAGAATCCCGCCACAATAAGGATTACGATGAATGAGGGGAGCACCACTCCCAGAGTAGCGCACAGGGCGCCGGGGATACCCGCTGTATCCGAGCCCACATATGTGGCAAGGTTCACGGCAAAGGGACCCGGCGTGCTCTCACTGACCGCCACAAAGTCTATTAGGCTTTCGGCGTCGGCCCATCCCTTCTCAAGGACCGCCTCCTGTATCAGTGGGAGCATGGCGTACCCTCCTCCGAAGGTGAAGGCTCCGATCTTGAAAAATGTCAGGAACAGCTCGAGATAGATCATTTCGCCTGCCTCCTTCTTTCGATGAGGGAGAAGACGAGGCCGCACAGCCCGCATCCCAGGATCACGAATATGACGTTGATCCTGAAGAAGGCCACAAGTATCAGGGACGCCGCCATTATCACATAGGAGATGATCTTTTTCGGGGATTGTTTGTACATGGAGATGAGGGCTCTTACGATAAGGGCCAGCACTGCCGCCCTGATGCCGATGAACGCGTAGCGCACAGCCCTGATCTCCCGGAATTCCCGCAGAAGGAACGAGATCAGAAGGATGATGGCGAATGATGGGATCACAAGTCCCAGGGTGGCGGAAAACGCGCCCCAGAACCCGGCCGTTCTGAATCCCACGAAGGTGGCGGCGTTTACCGCGATGGGCCCCGGGGTGGATTCCGCTATGGCTACGATCTCAAGTATGTCATCGTCTTTTATCCATCCCTTCTTTTCCACGGCTTCCTTCTGGATGAGGGGGATCATTGCGTACCCGCCTCCGAAAGTGAACGCTCCGATCTTCAGGAAGGTGACGAACAGCTCCGGCAGTTTTCTGAGTTTTTCCTTCATTTTGGGTCTGAACAGCCTCCAGGTGGTTTTTCGTTTGCAAACATTTTACACTTTATTCACAGTTTTGTAAAGAGGTGTCCCGGAAAACCCTTTATGTGTACCATATATGGGATAGTCGATGTTGTATAATACAGTTAACCTGAATTGGAAAAGTAAGTTCTAGTTTGCAAGTTTAAATTCTTGTTTTTAATGCTTTTCTTTTGCTGTATAGATATAACTTTTGCAGGAAAAGCATTCATCGGATACTTTGGGAAACATTTTAAACGGAGGTGCCGATATGAAAAAAAGAGTCTTTATAGACATGGACGGAGTCCTGTGTGAATATAACAGGGTAAAGGATCTGAAGGAACTTGAGAGAAAGGGGTATTTCAGGGAGCTTGCCCCCATAAGCGGCAATGTGGAGGCCGTGAAGAAACTGGCCGCCAGCGGGGAATATGACGTTTACGTGCTTTCCGCCGTGATCCCCGGGATAAGGGAAGAGGCTACCCGTGAGAAGAACGAATGGCTGAACGAGCACCTGCCGGTCATTGCCCCGGATCACAGGATATTCACCCTTTGCGGGCAGAACAAGGCGGACGCCGTGGGACAGGTCTCGGAGAACGACGTGCTCTGCGACGACTATTCCCTGAACCTCAGGAACTGGTGCACCTCCGGGGGAAAGGGCATCAAGATCCTGAACGGAATAAACGGAAAAAACGGCACATACGCCATGGGACCGAGGCTTATGATCTCCGGCGAGGACGATCTTATCACAGCCCTTCACGGACTGTACTCCGCCTGACAAAAAATTATTTAATAAATATTTTTCAAAAACTGATATTTGAGCCTCCGTTGTGGTATAATGAAACAGATTCCACAGCGGAGGTTATATATTTATGAAGAAAGTCATTTCCATCATACTGGCCGTGTGCCTTTTCGCCGCGGCTGCGGTAGCCACGATCGCTGCCGACGACGAGCCTTTCGGCATCAGATTCGTAAAGTCAAAAGCGTACGGCTGGCTCTTTTCACAGAAAGAGGACACGGACGCGGAAAAGCCGGACGACACAGTGCCCGGATCATATGTATACGATAGAGTGGTCATAATAGGCGTCGACGGCGCCGGCGCGTTCTTCAAGAAAGCCGACACCCCCAATATCGACAGGATCTTCGAGAACGGCGCGATAACATACAACTGCATCACCTCCACGCCCTCCATCAGCGCGGAATGCTGGGGAGCCCTTTTCCACGGTGTGACACCGGAATTCCACAAGCTTACCAACGCCTCTGGCATAGCGTTCCCCATGAGCAGCGAATTCCCGAGCTTCTTCAGGGTCACCAGAGACGCGTTTCCGGATGCCGATCTGGCTTCCATCGTTGACTGGGGCACCATAAACAGGGGATTGCTGGAGGACAAGATCGGTATCTATTTTGACGGGTTTGAAGAAGACGACTCGAAGGTCACGGAAATTGTCCTGGAATATCTCGACAGCCATGACCCGAAAATCCTGTTCGTCCAGTTCGACGAGGCGGACGGAGCGGGCCACTATAACGGCTTCGGCAGCCAGATCCAGCTTGACAAGATCCATGACATCGACGGGTATATCGGCGAAATATACGCGAAGCTTGAGGAAAAAGGCTTTGCGGACGACACTCTCTTTATCGTGACCGCCGACCACGGCGGCACCATGTATAAGGACCAGGACGGAAACTGGACGGGATCCCACGGCGGCGACTCCTACGACGAGATGAATATCATGGTGGCGGCCTGCGGCAAAACTGTCGTGAAAAAAGGACAGATCGGCGAGATGGGCATCCGCGATATCGCCTCCATCACCGTATACGCCCTGGGACTGGAGCAGCCCAAGGGCTGGACGGGCAGAGTTCCTTCCGGACTCTTTGAGGGCGTCACTGCAAAAGAGAGACCTGTATACGAATATGTTGAGAACATAAGGTTTGAGAACCAGGGCGGAGAGACTCCGGCCCCCGGTTCAGGAAAATATATAACGGACTTCTTCAAGGCTGAGGACCTGGCGGCCTACATCACGATGGACGACCAGGTGTCCGACTCCCTGGGCAAGATCAGGACCGTATCCAAGGGGAAGACCTATTTCGTTGACGGATTCCTCGGCAAGAGCATGACGATGATCGACGGATATGTCCTGTCCCAGTTCATACCGGGAAATAACAACTTCTCGATCTCCTTCTGGCTCAACGCCCAGGCGTCAGGCGGAAACCCGCCCATCATTTCCGACAAGGACTGGTATAACTTTGAGAGCCCGGGATTCACTCTGGCCCTTGAGGATGACCACCTCCACTTCAATATCGGCAACGGAACCGAATTCGAATACGCGAACTTCCCGCTTCCCGAGGACTTCAGGGAAGGCTGGGTCCATGTGGACTTCATAGTCGACAGGGACAAGGGCGAGATCGGACTCTGCTATGACTTCGGCGAAATCTTGACCTATGAGATTCCCGAATACATGAAGGACGTATCCTTCAACGGCAAAATGAGGGGAATTAACTTCGGTTCCGACGGCTCCGGAAACTATTTCATCAAGCTTCCGGCCAAACTCGACGACATAGTCATATTCTCCCGCGCCATCACCTCTGAAGACATAGCGAGCCTCGCGGAATACTACGGCGTGAAATAAGCCGGGGCGCAACGGAGGAAAATATGCTGTTCAAGCTGATTTGCGCGCTGGCCCTGATCCTGACATATGTCTACAGCCTGGCTGTCCGGATAATGAACTGGAGATCAGGGGAGCGGCCGGTGCCGGAATGTGTTTCGGACGTGTATGATCCTGAGACCTATGCCAGACGGAAACAGTACAACGCCGAAAAAAGCAGGCATTCCATATTCGCCCTGACGGCCAGCTTCATCATAGAAATGGCTCTGCTCATGAGCAACGCGTATGCCGGATTCGCGTCCCTGTTTCCTGGGAATGACCATCTAAAGATCTTTGCCGTGGTGCTGCTGAGCGCGCTGGCGTCTCTGCCGATCATCCCCTTCGAGTATTACGACACCATGATCATCGAGGCGAAGTACGGCTTCAACAAGACGTCGAAGAAGACTTTCTTCTCGGATCAGATAAAGAATTTCATCATCTCGGTCATCCTGACCTGGGGCATCGCCACCATTCTGATGCTCATACACAGGGCTCTAGGTGACTGGCTGATCCTGGTATTCGCCGGCGCCATGGTGCTGATCGGCCTTGCCATTTCCTTCCTGTATCCGGTGTTCAGCAAGATCTTCAACAAGTTCAAACCTCTTGAGGAGGGCGAGCTGAGATCGAAGCTGGCAGAGATGTTGGAGAGCCACGGATATCATGTCAGGGACATAAAGGTGATGGACGCCTCCAGGCGCACCACCAAGTCGAACGCGTATTTCACCGGTTTCGAAAAGATGAAGACCATCGTCCTGTATGACACTCTTGTGGAGGCCATGGAGCCTGACGAGATCTGCGCCGTGTTTGCCCACGAGATGGGCCACGGCCTTCACAGGGACACGCTCAAGAACCAGCTTCTGTCAGTGCTTCAGATGCTGATCATAGGAGTTCTTGCGTGGCTGACTCTCCGTACACCGGAGCTGTTTGCGGCTTTCGGATTCGACCGGATCAACTACGGGTTTGCGGTCCTTCTCATCATGACAGTCGAGTTCGCTCTCATATCCCCTCTGTTCGGGCTGCTGGCAAACGCGGTATCCAGAAGAGCGGAATACAGGGCCGATGCCCAGGCTGTGAAGGAAGGGTATGCGGATGAGCTGGTATCCGCTTTGAAAAAACTGGCCAGACAGAATTTCAGCGATCTCTCTCCCCACCCGGCTCTTGTGAAGCTTGAGTATTCACATCCCACGCTGGCCCAGAGGATCGAAGCGATAGACAGACTTAAGAAGGAGAACTCAAAATGAAAAGATATGTATTTGCCGGCGCTTCCTCAAGAGCTTTTTGGATGTACGGCAAACCGATGATGAACGAACTGGCCGACGTCTGCGAGATGTGCGGCGTGTACGACATCAACCACGGCAGGGCAAAGGTCTTTTCCGGGAAACTCAACAACATGTCCGTATTCGATGATTTCGACGTGATGCTGAATACGGTAAAGCCGGATTGTGTCATCGTTACCACAGTTGACGCCTACCACAGCGACTATATAATCAGGTCCATGGAACTGGGATACGACGTTATCACCGAAAAGCCCATGACCATCAGCGAAGACAGGTGCAACGCGATACTTGAGGCCCAGAAGAAATACGGCAGGGAAGTCATCGTGACGTTCAACTACCGTTTCGCTCCCTTCAAGACAAAGATCAAGGAACTTCTGAAATCGGGAGTCATAGGAGACGTTTACAGTGTTCACTTCGAGTGGATGCTTGACCGGGTAAAGGAGTTCGGAGCCCACGGCACCAGCTATTTCAGGCGCTGGAACGCCAGGATGGCGAAATCCGGAGGACTTCTGGTCCACAAGGCTACTCACCACTTCGATCTGGTGAACTGGTGGATAGACCAGAAACCCGCCAGGGTGTCAGCCTTCGGAAAGCTCAATCTCTACGGGGCGAAGAACGCGAAGTACGGGAACACCTCCAGGTGCTGGGACTGTCCCCACATGAACGAATGCGAGTTCTCCTACAAGCTGGCCCCCTTTGAGGTGGAATACTACAAGGACAACGAGAAATATGACGGCTACATCAAGGACAAGTGCGTGTTCGCCGATGACATCGACATCTACGACACCATGTCCCTGAACGTGGAATATGACGGCGGCGCCGTCATGTCATACTGCCTCAACGCCACGGCGGCCTATGAAGGATGGAAGATCGTGTTCAACGGGTCAAAGGGAAGGATGGAGGCTGCGGAATACGAGACAGGCTTCCAGTCAAAAGCCCCCGAAGACGTTGTGAAAGTCTTCGACCTTGACAACAACATGACCGAGTACCGCGTGACGAGAAAAGGCGGAGACCACGGCGGCGGAGACATAAGGATGCGCGACATGATCTTCAGGGAGAACGTGCCGGATCCTCTCGGACACAGGGCAGGCACCATGGACGGCGCCTATTCCATACTCGTGGGCGTGGCCGGCAACAAGTCCATCAAAGAAGGCAGGATAATTTCCATCAGCGAACTGCTGGACGAGAAATTCAGATAACATTAGGAAACAGAAACAGCGGGCATCGCGGACTTAACATCCGGGTGCCCGTTTTTCGCTTCCCGCAGCCTGCCCGGCACCGCCCGCGGCCGTGATCCGCGGCACCGGAAGAAGGGGTCATTGACATTTAATTAAGTTGATTATATAATACAATAGCTGAAGCAAGTAAGAATCCGGAGCCCGGCTGCCACAAAATATACTGATTTTCGGGCCCAGGAGGTCATATGAACGATTCCGAAAACAATAAGAGATTCCACCTGGAAAGATGGCAGAAGGTAGCATTCCTTCTGATCCTTTACGATATCCTAGCCGTGAACCTGGCGTATTTCTGCGGGCTGTGGATCAGATGGGATTTTTCTATTTCCAATATTCCCGGCGACTATCTGATGAACTGGCTGAAGTTCACACCCATATACGCGGTGATCTGCGTGGCGGTGCTCTTCATTTTCAGGCTTTACAGGACCATATGGAGATACGCCAGCTATTCCGAGCTTCTCAAGATCATACTGGCGACCCTTGTAACAGGCGGGCTCCACGTCCTTCTGATGAACCTCATATTCGGCAAGATGCCCATATCCTACTATTTCATAGGGCCCATGCTCCAGTTCGTCTTCACAGGCGTTATACGCTTCGCCTACAGGTTCATCCTGATGGTGGTGAGACACAGGACGCCCGTCGGCAAGAGGGACAAAGTAAAGAACATCATGCTGATCGGCGGAGGCTCCGCCGGACAGATGATCCTGCGGGACGTCCGGACCAGCGGCGAGCAGGGCGGACGTGTGGTATGCATCATCGATGACGACCAGAACAAATGGGGAAGGTACATCGACGGCGTGAAGATCATAGGCGGGCGGGACGAGATACTGTCTGCAGCCGAAAAATACGAAGTCGACTGCATATACGTGGCGATACCCAGCGCCCCGGCGTCAGAAAGAAGAGACATCCTCAATATCTGCTCCGAGACCGGGTGTGAGATGAAGAACCTGCCCGGCATGTTCCAGCTGATGCAGGGAGAAGTGACCGTAAGCTCCATGAAGAAGGTGGCTGTGGAAGACCTCCTGGGCAGGGAGCCCATCAAGCTTGAGATGGAAAGCGTTTTCTCCTTCATCTCCGGCAAGACCGTCATGGTCACGGGAGGCGGCGGATCCATAGGATCCGAGCTTTGCAGGCAGATAGCGGCCCACTCCCCGAAACAGCTCATAATCTTCGATATATATGAAAACAGCGCCTACGCCATAGAGCTGGAGCTCAGGGAAAAGTACCCGGAGCTCGACATAGTCGCCCTTATAGGCTCTGTCCGTGACAGCAGAAGGATCTTCGGCGTGTTCAAGAAATACAGGCCTGAGATAGTGTACCACGCGGCGGCCCACAAGCATGTCCCGCTGATGGAGACCAGTCCCTGCGAGGCCATAAAGAACAACGCTCTCGGCACATACAAGACAGCGTACGCGGCAATGATCCACGGATGCCGCCACTTCGTTCTCATCTCCACCGACAAGGCGGTGAACCCCACCAATATCATGGGGGCCTCCAAGCGCCTGTGCGAGATGATCATCCAGTCCTTCGACGCGAAGATCAAGGCGGGGAAGGCGAACGAGCTGCCCCAGTTGTTCACCCATAACGGATACGAGAACGCCGACAAGGACGGGTCGGGCGAGGTATTCAAAAACATCAGTACTGAATTCGTGGCCGTGAGGTTCGGAAACGTTCTCGGTTCCAACGGCTCCGTCATACCGATCTTCAAGAAACAGATAGAAAAAGGCGGGCCCGTGACGGTAACGCATCCGGATATCGTGAGATACTTCATGACCATTCCCGAGGCGGTGAGCCTGGTGCTCCAGGCCGGAACATATGCCCACGGAGGAGAAATCTTCGTTCTGGACATGGGAGAGCCCGTGAAGATAGACACCCTGGCCCGGAACCTCATAAGGCTGTCCGGATTCAAGCCCGACGTGGACATAAAGATAGAATACACCGGACTGAGGCCCGGAGAAAAACTGTACGAAGAAAAGCTCATGGCGGAAGAGGGACTGAGAAAGACTGAGAACGATCTCATCCACATCGGATGCCCCATCCCCTTCGACAACGACATTTTCCTCGGGCAGCTTGAAGGCCTCATGAATACGGCGTATGCCAACAGCGAGGAAAAAATGAAAGACGAAGTCGCGAAGGTGGTATCGACCTATCACCCGGCCTGACGGCTCCGGAAAACAGAAATAAGCCGTGACACGGTCATGCCGGTCACGGCATCTTTTTAGAGGCGGGTCTATGACATTCATAAAGAAAAAGCTTTGGATCATAATCATCGTCGCGGCGGTCCTGCTGTTCATCTGGATCCATTCCGCCATTCCGACGGCGTATTCCGCCGAGGAGAGCGGATGGTTCACCGATTTCCTTTTCAACGGATTTCTGGGAAAGATATTCGGCGTGGAATTCACCGACCATATAGTGAGGAAGATCGCCCACATAACTGAGTTCACGGCCCTGGGGCTGGCTCTGTCGGCACTGTTTGACGGCTCTGTACTGAAGACCGCGTCCGCAGGCATCCTTGCCGCGCTGATAGACGAGACAGTGCAGATATTCTCGGGGCGGGGATCCCTTGTCAGCGACGTCTGGGTGGATGCCATAGGCATCGCCATAGGTTCCGCCATAGGGCTCCTCATATTCCATATAAGGAAAAAACGCCTTAAAAAACGTCAGAAGATGCGTGAAGCGGAAGAAAAAGGAAAAGGAAGAGAGACAGGATGACTGAGATCCTTACGACAAAAGTCATGAGAGAAAGCGACGCCGCGGCCATAAGCGGCGGAGTGCCCGGAAAGGAACTCATGGGAAGGGCCGCGGCCGCGGTCTTTGAGGAAGGAGAGTCCGCGGGCATCTGGAGATCTCCTGTGTGCGTGGTGTGCGGATCCGGCAACAACGCCGGGGACGGTTACGCTCTGGCGGGGATCCTGTGTGAAAAGGGATACGAGTGTGACGTGATCCTGCTGGGAGACAGATTCTCCTCCGACGGGCGGTACTATTTCGACCTTCTTGAAAACGGAAAGGCCGGAGTCATCACCTGGAAGACGGGTATGGACCTTAAGAGATACGCCTCAGTCGCTGACTGCATATTCGGTACAGGCTTCCGGGGAAGGCCCGAAGGAACAGAGGCGGAAGCCATAGCGGCGATAAACGAAAGCGGCGCGGCGGTGGTGTCCGTTGACATAAACAGCGGCCTGGGCGGAGACTCCGGCATGGCGGAGCTGTGCGTTGAGTCTGATCTCACGGTCTCTGTGGGGAGCTACAAGCCCGGGCATTTTCTCGGCATGGCAAAGGATGTTATGAAGAGGAAGGTCAACCGGGACATAGGGATAGCGCCCCGGGGCAGGTCAATCCGTCTCATAGAAAAAGCCGACGTGAGAGCCGTGCTGCCGGAGAGAAAGAACAATTCGAACAAGGGAACATACGGATACAGCGCCATAATAGGCGGATGCCTTGAATACAGCGGCGCCGTGAGACTGGCGGCGATGGCGGATGCCGCCATGAGGTCGGGAGCGGGGGTCGTGAAAGTCGCGGTTCCCGGATCCCTGGGCCGTCTTCTTGTGCCCCATATTCTTGAGAGCACTCTGTTTCCCATGCCCGACGAGGGCGGGAGGATGAGATTCGACGAAGGATCCCTCACGGCCCTTACAAAGAATACGAAGTCCTGCGCCTTCGGGATGGGGATCGGCAGCTCCCCCGAGGGAGCCGGGAAGATCCTGGGCTGGCTGCTCCGGAATTACGGCGGCAGGCTCCTGGTGGACGCCGACGGGCTGACCATGCTGGCAGCCCTGGATGACAGCCGGATACGCGAAAGGTCATGCAGCCTCGTTATAACTCCACATGTGAAGGAGTTTTCACGCCTGACCGGACTTGATATCAGCGAGATCCTCAGCGACCCGGTGAGGCACGCGGAGGAATACGCGCGGAAGACAGGCGCCGTGGTTCTGCTCAAGGGACCTTCCACCGTCATCACCGACGGAGCGGACACATATATATGCGACAGGGGATGCCCGGGAATGGCCACCGCCGGAAGCGGCGATGTCCTGTCAGGGATCTCCTGCGCACTCCTGGGCTACTGCGCGGACGAGCTCTCCGCCATGTGGGCCGCCGCGTATATCAACGGATTCGCGGGGGAGATCGCCCAGTCTCTGGTCGGGAGCATCTCCATGACAGCTTCCGATACTGTGCGGGCGCTGCCTTCCGCAATCATGCTTATCCGCGGTGACAAAGGGGGAACGGTATGAGAAAAGCCAGGATACTCGCTCTCGTTCTATGCGCTGCCTTTCTGATGTCCCAGGTGTGCATATCCGCTTCAGGGGAAGGTGAGCCCGGCAAAAAAGTGTTCGTCACTTCATATGATCCGGACAATTATGTGAAATTCACCATCGAGGACCAGACCCTTCATGTGGAGGGGGTCCTTGACTATGACGACCTTAAGTATGTGCTGGTCAGGATAGAGCAGAGCACCGATACCTGGGTGGAAGCCCGGGGCGGGGAACATTTTTCTTTCGATGTCTCCCTTGCCACCTCGCCCGGATTCTTTCCGGTGCAGCTCATGACCTCCGACGGGGAACAGAACGGCTACGGGTACATGTATTTCAAGAGATACATTCCCAAGGGAGTCATGATCCGGGAAACAGGGCACGAATTCTATTTCGCCGATTCCCCTGTCCTTGAGAACAACCTCAGCTGGAAGGACGAATGGATCAATCTGGGGGACGTGACGGCGTTCTTTCCCACATACGCGGGTCTTGTGTACTCAGGCCAGCTTCGCGACGAGAATTTTGACGACTATTTCAGGAATCTTACGTCTGATCCCAGCTACAGGATGTACGAGTCCGCCGTCAGGAGCAAGAGCGACGAGATAGTGGGAGACGAGACGGACGATTACAAAAAGATATATCTCCTTCACCGCTGGGTGGTGGAAAACATATATTACGACAACGACTACATAAACTGGCTGAACGGGCCCATGACGGATGACTATGCCCTGATGATCGACCCGATGCAGGTCATGCGGGCCGGGTTCGGGGTATGCAGCGGCTACGCGTCGCTGCTGACCGCTCTTTGCAGGACCCAGGGCATCCCATGCATCATGGTCATGACATACGCTCTCGGCACCTCCGACAGCGGTGACTATTTCGACGGGGAAAACAGCGGCGCTGAGGACGCCAACCACGTATACTGCGAGGCGTACGTGAACGGGCGCTGGGTCATCATGGATCCCACCTGGGACTCGACGCCTGACAGGATCAGGGAGAACGGGAAGTTTCTCAAGGGAAAACTGGGGCCTCCGAACTATTTCGACATAACCGATGAGATGCTTGCCTGGAGCCACAAGACCATATACCGCATGGACTCCGACGATGAAGACACGCCCCATGACTGGGCAAAGGAAGAGGTGTGGGACGCCATCCTGGCCGGGATAGTCCCTCACACTGTGCAGAGAGAATACAGGGAGCCGGTATCGAGGGGATCCTTCTGCCGCCTCCTTATGCAGATGATGTGCACGTATTACGGCAAAAGCTCCCCGAGGGAGCTTCTGGAAATGAAGGAGACCGGGTATCCCGGGCGAATGTTCGTGGACGTATATGATGACGATATCACGGCAGCCGCGGCTCTCGGGATAGTGAACGGCGTCGGGCAGGGCAGATTCAACCCTGACGGTGGCATCACCCGGGAGCAGGCCGCGACCATGATGAAAAGGGCCGCCGACGTCATGGGGTTCGCCTACGGAAATGATATTCCTTCCTATTCTGACGGAGACCTTGTGTCCTCCTGGGCGGCAGACGCCGTGGCCGCCATAGGCACTCTGAAGACCCAGGCAGGAACGGCCGTCATGGGCGGCACGGGGCAGAACATGTTCTCGCCCAAAGGAAACTATACGGGCGAGCAGGCCGTGCTGTCGGTATGGAGACTGTACCTGTGCGCCGTGAATCATGTTGTGAAATATGAAAAAGCGCCCGCCGGTCTTTTGTGACGGCGGGTGTCCTTTTTTTCTACAGCTGCATGGGCTTTCTTCCGATCTCGCTGAAGGGGATCGGCCTAAAGTCTTTGACGGTCTCGGGGATGGTCTTTTCGCACAGTTCCCTGAAGTCGTCCGTAGGCAGTTTTTCGATTATTGTGTTGTTTTCTACCTTGTTGTGGAAGCTTTCGTCGGCCCAGTCGAAGTTGATGTCTATGGGCATGTGGTCTATGAGCACGTTTCCGGACACATCGCAGTAGTGGGGGCAGCTCTGGACCTTCTCAGGCTCCCAGGTGAAATATTCAGACAGGTGGGGATACGATTCCTGCCATTTCCTGCTCTGCCACGGCACCGCCTTGACTCTTTCCATGTGGTATCCGCCGGGAAGGAGCGCCCTCCAGTAGAAGAACCGGTGGAATCTTATTGAGTATACGGATTTCGGGCAGTGAAGGGCTATCAGGTTGCCCCTGAACTTCAGGTCGTGGCCTCCGTGGAACAGCACCGCCGACTGGCAGCGGATGAAAACGTTGTTCTCTATGTATGTGAGTCCCATGTTGTCGTCACAGTAAGTGCCGAAGATCCCGATGCTGTTGTCCGCGTCGCTCTTCATGTCGTGGAAACAATTGTATTTTATCATGTTGCCGGCGATGGTGTAGTCCCGCCCGGCGTAGATCGCCGAGGAGTCGTCCGCTATCTTGCACACCTCATAGATCTCGTTGAAGGTCATAATGTGGTTGTTGCCGTGGAAGAGGATGGCCACGTGGGCGGAGTCGTGGATCTCGTTGTGGGTCACCAGATGTCCCACTCCGAACAGCTCCACCGCCGCGTTGTATGTTCTGAAAATCTCGGCTATATGGTGGATATGGTTGAAGCTTATGACGTTTCCGGAAGGTCTCAGCGTATCCCTGTCTCCGCCGTAGAGCCTTATTCCGCCCCGGCCGGTGCGCTCGATCTCGGACCAGGTGACGGCGCATTCCTCGCCGTCCATTACGATGGCCCAGCCCGCGACGTTCCTTACCGTGCAGTTCTCGACCCTTATACGGTCTCCCTTTATCTCGAGACCGTCGCCCCTCGTTCCGGTGAAGCTGATGCCGGAGATCACGATGTCATGGCCGCCGTCGATCTTGAAAAGGCCTTCGGTGATGAGGGACAGCTTGATATCAGCCGTTTGAAGGTCCGATGCGGGATAAAGGTACAGGATCCCTTTCTCGCGGTCCAGATACCACTCGCCCGGGGAGTCAAGTTCCTCGAATATGTTGTACAGGTAATAGGGGGCGTGATCCCTGATGCCGGCGCAGGAGATCCACGCGGTCTCCATGGTGCATTTTCCGGGATCTATCGATATCACGGGAGAGGACATGTCGCACCAGCCGAACATGGGATATCCGAACATCCACACATCGTCGAAAGACTTCCAGCCCGCCGCTCTTTTCGCGGTATCGGGGTCGATGGTGTATATGTCGGTCCCGGGGTTCCTTACCCGGTTGAACTCTTCCTCAAGAAGATCCTTGTATTTGTCGTGCCCGGCCTTTACCGGCTCCCCGCAGTACAGAAAGTCCCGGTCGGGGTAGCGGGCGATCTCCTGGCGCGTGCCGTTCACGAACAGCTCGCACCACATGGGGGAGACCACTGAACCGTCATAGTTTCCGCCGGAGTGATAGTTGCCTATGGCGCACATTTCGCCCCAGTCGTCCCTGGTGAGACCCAGTTCCGTGAGGTCGCATTTCACGACCTTTTCACAGGCGTCCCCGTGGAGACGGCCTTTTTCTTCGTCACAGAGACCGCGGAACAGGTCTGATGTCAGTGTCAGCCCTCCGTTCACGGTGACTTTTCCGTCGGCTTTCCAGATTACGGGATATTCAGGCGTCCCAGACGCCTCTTCTCCCATCACCAGGCCGTCAGTCCTGTATTCGCCTTCGGCGAGACGGACGGTAAGGGGAGCCGACAGGCCTCCTTTGACGGCCTCTCTTACCAGGTCCAGAGCTTCGGCCAGGGAAGAGGCGGGATTGCCTTCAGACCCTCTTTTTTGCGGGTCGTTCCTTATGTTTTTCGGGGATACGAAAATGTCCATGTTTTTCTCCTCTCCGGTGGTTTCCTTCCCTCCGATTATATCCTCCGGCCCCGGGTTTTTCAATATGAAATGTCTGTGATCCGAAATATTATTGCAAGCCTTTTCCGTATTTGGTATAATCTCATAAAGAACAAGTCTCGATATACGGGAGGCCGTGATGGAATACAGGACAGAACATGATTCTATGGGGGAGGTCAGAGTCCCCTCTGACAGATACTGGGGAGCCCAGACCGAGAGAAGCCGCAACAATTTCAGGATAGGCGCGGGGAAAGAGACCATGCCCGAGGAGATCATAAAGGCCTTCGGATGCCTGAAAAAGGCGGCCGCTCTGGCCAACGGCAGGATATGCCCGGACAGGATGACGGAGGAGAAGCTCAGGTATATCTCACAGGCCTGCGACGAGGTCATTTCCGGAAAGCTGATGGACCATTTCCCTCTGGTCGTCTTCCAGACCGGTTCCGGAACCCAGTCCAATATGAACGCCAACGAGGTGATCGCCAACCGGGCGAACGGGCTGGCGGGCAGGAAACTGTGCCATCCCAATGATGACGTGAACATGAGCCAGTCCTCAAACGACACATTCCCCACGGCCATGCATATCGCCATGGTGACGGTATGCGAGGACCGGGTGATCCCCGCTGCCTTCAGGCTGGTCACGGCTCTGAGGAAACTGGAAAAAGCCAATGAAGGAATAGTGAAGAGCGGCAGGACCCATCTTCAGGACGCGGTCCCCATCAGATTCTCCCAGGAGATCTCCGGCTGGAGAGCTTCTGTTGAAACAGACATAGATATGCTGAACACGAGCCTGAAGCCCCTCAGGAAGCTGGCTCTCGGAGGCACCGCCGTGGGCACGGGTCTCAACTGCCCTGAAGGATTCGACAGGGAAGCGGCCCGCCGGATCTCTGATATAACCGGCAAGCAGTTCGAGACGGCGGAAAACAAATTCCACGCCCTGACCAGCCGCGACGAGGCGGTATTCGCCCACGGGGCCCTGAAGGCTCTCGCCTGCGATCTCATGAAGATAGCGAATGATATAAGGTGGCTGGCCTCGGGACCCAGGCTGGGGCTCGGGGAGATCACCATACCGGCCAACGAGCCGGGATCCTCCATCATGCCCGGCAAAGTGAATCCCACACAGTGCGAGGCGGTCACCATGGTGGCGTGCCAGGTAATGGGCAACGACTCAGCGGTCTCCTTCGCCGCGTCCCAGGGAAATTTCGAGCTCAACGTGTTCATGCCTGTTCTGGCTTACGATTTCATACAGTCCGCGAGGCTGCTGGCCGACGCCATGGTCTCCTTCTGCGACAACTGCGTTTCCGGGATCACGGCGAACAGGGAAAAGATGCGATCAAACCTTCACAATTCCCTCATGCTGGTGACGGCCCTGAATCCCCATATAGGGTATGAGAAAGCCGCTAAAGTCGCGAAGAAGGCCTTTGACGAGAACATCTCCCTTAAGGAGGCCTGCGTGGGGCTGGGGTTCCTTAGCCCGGAGAAGTTCGACGAGGTATTCAGGCCTGAGGACATGGCATAGGACGTGTCCCGGACAAATACATAAGGAAGATTGCTCCGCTCCGCGGTCATGAACGGCCGCGGGGCGGTCTTTTTTATCCATTAAAAAAATGGCAGGGGCTTTTCAGTGATATGATCACAGCCTCTGCCATATATTCCGTTCATTCCGTCAGTCGATCTTCTCGATCCATCCCATGATGTCTTCGGCCTTGCCCCACTGGATGCCTGTGATGGCGTCATAGAGCCTCTTTGAGATGGGACCGATCTCGTTGTTGTTGATCACGATCTCGCGGTCGCCGTCGTAGAGTTCTCCCACGGGAGAGATCACAGCCGCGGTGCCTGTTCCGAAGGCTTCGTCCAGCTTGCCGTTGTCGGCGGCTTCAAGGACCTCGTCTATGGATACTTTTCTTTCCTCCACCGGAACTCCCCATTTCTTAAGAAGTTCCACGCAGGAGGCCCTGGTAACTCCCGGAAGGATATTTCCGTCGGTGAGCTCAGGTGTCACCACCACGCCGTCGATCACGAAGAACACGTTCATCGCTCCGACTTCGTCTATGTACTTCCTGTGCACGCCGTCAAGCCACAGCACCTGGGCGCAGCCCATGTCCTCGGCTCTCTGCTGGCCGATCAGGGAAGCGGCGTAGTTTCCGCCTGCCTTCGCTCTGCCGGTACCGCCCTTTACGCATCTTACATATTCTCTCTCCACATAGATCTTTACCGGGTTGATGCCGGCGGCGTAATAGGATCCCACAGGGGAAAGGATGATGGCGAACAGGTATGTGTGTGAAGGATGAACGCCCAGCTGGGGGTCGGTGGCTATGATGAAGGGACGGATGTACAGGGAAGTTCCTTCTGAGGTGGGCACCCAGTCGCGGTCCGCGCTCACTACGGCCTTGATGGCCTGGAGCACGTCTTCCTCCGGGATCCTGGGAACACAGAGACGGTCGCAGGTGTTCTCCATCCTCTCGATATTCTTGTTGGGTCTGAACAGCTGGATCCCGCCGTCGGCTCTTCTGTAGGCCTTAAGGCCTTCGAACAGCTCCTGGGCGTAGTGGAATACCATGGCTGAGGGATCCAGTTCTATGGGACCGTAGGGGACGATCCTCGGGTCGTGCCATCCTTTGTCCGTTGAATAGTTCATAAGGAACATGTGGTCGGTGAAATATCTTCCAAATCCAAGTTTCGAGTAGTCGGGTTTCGTCTTCGGAGAAGGCGTCTTTTCGATTCTGATGTTCAGCATGTCTGAGCCTCCGTGCATAAATTTTCTATATTATAGAGCAGATAACGCATATTTGCAACGTTTTGACGAAAAAATCAGTATAAATATGCATGAAACATACAGCGCCGGAGCGCTGCCGGACGGGGAAAGACGAAGAAAATCATTATTGACATCACCGTCCGTTGACGATATAATTTCAGCAGGCGGATGAGGTGCAGAGGCGCCCCGCTCCGGAGGTCAGAATGGGAAATTTCCGTGATAAACTTGTAAGATTCCTGTACGGGAGGTACGGTACGGATCACCTGTACTATTTCATGTTTGCCATCTGGATCATCATCTCCGTGGCGGGACTGATCGTGAGGCACCCAGTTTTTTATGTCATAAGCATCGTCATAATGCTTCTCATGATATTCAGGTCCATGTCGAAGAATATAGAGGCCAGAAGGAAGGAAAACGCCTTCTTCCTTAAATTCTTCAATCCGGTAAAGAGGGAGATACTGCTCCTGAAGGACAGGATCAGGGACATAAAGACCGCCAGATACAGAAAATGCAGGCACTGCAAGGCACTGATAAAGCT
Source organism: Clostridia bacterium (assembly GCA_017454465.1). Lineage (GTDB taxonomy): Bacteria > Bacillota > Clostridia > Oscillospirales > CAG-272 > UMGS1696. The sequence continues at coordinate 33,242 of JAFTCY010000139.1, read as the reverse complement.
TCCGAAAGTCACGGGCAGGCATACTGTCAAGTGCCCGAAATGCGGCGGGAAGTTTGATGTGAGAATTATCTTTTAATCTATTCAGGGGGAATTATGGAACTCAAAGCTTTTCTCAAAGAAGCGGCCAACGTTAAGCCGACCAAAAGACAGATGAACTGGTACGAGACTGAATTCTACGCCTTCGTCCACTTTACCATGCCCACGGCCCTTGACGCCGAGATCGGAGACGGGACTGAGGACGAGATGCTGTTCAATCCCTACGACCTGAACTGCGACGAGTGGGTCGAGGCGGTGAAAGCGGCGGGCATGAAGGGCATAGTCCTTACGGCCAAGCACCATGACGGATTCTGCCTGTGGCCTTCCAAGTACACTGAACACTGCGTCAAAAACAGCAAGCTGTGGAAGGACGGTAAAGGCGACGTCGTCAAAGAGTGCGCCGAAGCCTGCAGGCGCGGCGGCATCAAGTTCGGCGTGTATCTCTCCCCCTGGGACAGGAACGCCAAGTCATACGGTACTGACGAGTACAACGATTTCTACTGCCACCAGCTGGAGGAGCTGCTGACGGGCTACGGCGAGCTGTTCATGCTGTGGTTCGACGGCGCCTGCTTTGAGGGCCCCGGCGGCAGAAAGCAGGTATACGATTTCCCGAGATACATAGAGCTTATAAGAAAATACCAGCCCAACGCGGTCATCTTCAACGACCACGGCCCGGATGTCCGCTGGTGCGGGAACGAGGGCGGCAACGCGAGACGCGGAGAATGGGCGGTGGTGCCGAAGGAACTGTGCTTCAGGTGCGAGACCCAGACAGGGGAAGGCCCGATGGTTGACCAGGGTTCCCTTGACTTTATCCAGAACTACGATGGCAACATCGGCGAGATCAATAATATAATGTACTCCAGGGGACTGGTATTCGCGGGAGCCGAGATCGACATGTCCATGCGTCCGGGCTGGTTCTACCATCCCAGCCAGGAGGCCCATTCCCTTGAGAGGCTGTTCAATACGTACCTGAACTCAGTTGGAAACAACACTTCCTTCAACCTGAACGTTCCGCCGATGCCCAGCGGCAGGCTGGATCCAAGGGACATCGCCAGACTGAAGGAACTGGGCGACCTCATCAGTTCTGAATTCGCGGAGGAAAAGAAGATAGATTACGAACTGACGAGGGAGGACGTGAGCCCCACCCAGTCAAAGTTCACCCTGAAGTTCAAAAACGGGAACCAGAGGATCAGATACGTTGTCCTGAGAGAGGACATCGAGAATTTCGGGCAGAGAGTGGAGAACTTCCATATCGCCTACAAGGACGGAGACGAGCAGTTCTTCGAGGGCTTCACGGTAGGCCACAAGAAGATATGCAAACTCAGGGACTTCTATCTTGACAAGATATTTATTTTCGTGACATCGGCAAGAGACCGTGCGGAATTCAGGGATATCACCCTGTATACCTGCCCGGATCCTGTAGAATGAGGTGGATTGATATGAAAAAGATCAGAAAAATACTCGCTCTTGCCCTCGCTCTCCTGATCATCCAGGGAGCTGTGATATTCGTGTCAGCGGATGAGACCGACGTAAGCCGTGATATCCTTAACGGGCTCTCCACGGAAGAAAAGATAACCCAGATGCTCATGCCCACATTCAGATACGCCACGGTGGACGGCAAGCTGGTGGGAGTGGAGGAGATCAGCGACCGGATCGCCGGAACGCTTTCCAGATACTATTTCTCAGGCGTCATCCTGTTCGCGCAGAACGCGGCCAATAACGAAAAGACCGTGCGTCTCCTTGACGCCATGCAGAAGGCGAACCTGGCAGGCAGTGAGGGAAGAGCCCAGCTCTTCACAGCCGTGGACCAGGAAGGCGGCATCGTGACCAGACTGGGACAGGGCACGTCCATGGGCGGCAACATGGCTCTGGGAGCCGTGGGAGACCTCCAGGAGACTGAGCGGACCGGCAGACTCATGGGAGAGGAACTGGCAGCTTTGGGATTCAACATGGATTTTGCCCCGGTGGTCGACGTCAACAGCAACCCATACAACCCCGTTATTGGAGTCAGGTCGTTCTCTGACGACCCGGCGTATGTGGCAGAGCAGAGCGTCAGCCTTATGAGAGGCCTGGATTCCACGGGCGTCATCGCCACGCTGAAGCATTTCCCGGGACACGGGGACACAGCCACCGATTCCCACACCGGGATGGTGGTCATAAACAAGACATATGAGGAACTGAAAAACAGCGACCTCGTTCCTTTCAAGGCATGCGTGGACGCCGGGACGGAAATGATAATGACCGCCCATATCCAGTATCCCCGGATAGAGACGAAGCAGTACACATCCATTACCACCGGCGAGCAGATCTTTTTGCCGGCTACCCTTTCGAAGACCATCATCACAGACATTCTCAGAGGCGACATGGGATTTGAGGGAGTGGTGGTGACGGACGCCATGAACATGGACGCCATCGCCAAGCACTTCAGGCCTCTTGATTCCTTCGCGCTGGCTGTTGAAGCAGGCGTCGACATAGTGCTCATGCCTGTGGATCTCAGCAGCGAAGAGGGATACGCCCAGTTTGACAGATATATCGCGGACCTTGTGGCCATGGCGGAAAACGGCACTCTTCCCATGGACAAGATCGACGCGGCGGTATACCGCATACTGAAACTGAAGGAGAGAAAAGGCCTTCTCAACAAGTATGAAGGAGGGGACGTGGAGGCCATGGTGGAGCGCGCCGTGTCCACGGTCGGCTCCAGAGAACACCATGAGATCGAATGGGAGATCACCAAAAAGGCCATCACCCTCGTCAAGAATGACAATGACACCCTGCCGGTGCCACGTGGCGTCAAGGCTGTGACCGTTCTGACAGCTACCGACGGCGCCGTGCTCTCCATGCAGTACGCCTACGAGAGACTGCGTGAGGAAGGGTATGTTTCCCCGGAATGCGATTTCCGGATCGTATCATACGCGAACAAGACATTTGAAGATCTGATCCCGTCCATAAGCGGATCCGAATACGTTATAGCCAGCACCTTTACCAGCAGCATCAGCGGACTTTACGACAGCGATTCCGTGCTGGTGGACCGGATCATGGAATACGTTCACTCAAACGGCGGCAGGTTCGTGGCGATGAGCATCAGGCTTCCCTATGACGCGGCCCGGTACACAGGCGCAGACGCCATGGTGCTCGCTTATTCGTCCCAGGCCATGAGCGAGGATCCCAGGGTAAGAGAGACCGGTATCCCGAAATACGGCCCGAACATGCCCGCGGCCCTCTACCTCATGTTCAAGGACGACGAGAGCCCTGTGGGCAAGCTGCCGCTGAACATCCCCGCCCTGGATCAGGAATACAGATTTACTGACACTGTCCTGTACAGGAGAGGATTCGGCCTCAGATACAAGGGATTTGAGAACACCCCGTCAGACTGGGCGGTGGAGGAAGTGGAAGCCGCTGTCTCCGAGGGCCTGGTCCCCGCTGAGCTGCAGAAGGAATACAGAAGACCCGTCACCAGAGGACAGGTCACGAGGCTGTTCATCAATCTCATCGAAAAGATCCTCGGAAAGACTGTGGATGACATCATAGATGAAAAGGGTCTTTCAGTGGACACTGAGAAGTTCACCGACACGTCTGACAGGGATGTCTTCTCGGCCAATGCCCTTGGAGTGATCAACGGCACTTCCGAGAACAAGTTCACGCCCGAAGGCACGCTGAAGAGAGCCCATATCGCAGCCATCATCAACAGGATAGCCCGTCTGTGCGGCATTGATACTACCGAAGGAGACAAGACGGATTTCGGTTTCACTGACATAACGGGCAATTACGAGTGGGTGGGACCAGAGTTGGGATGGCCGGTCTACGCCGGGATCATCAAGGGCGTGGGCAACGCCAGATTCTCCCCGGGAGGAGACCTGACGACAGAACAGGCGATCCTTATAGTCTACAGGACCTATACGTACCTATCCGGGAAATAAGAACAGCATATATGAAAAGCCCCTGCCTTCCTTGCGAAGACAGGGGCGAAATTTTGCTTATCTAGCCGGGAAAGCTTTCGCTTCTGCTTTTCCTTCTGCTCTCCGCCTCTTTCCGGCTGTATTCGCAGCCGCAGTAGTCCTGGCGGTAGAGCCCGTATTTCTCTGACAGTTCTATCGATCTTTTGTATCCGTTCTTCTTCTTGAAATCGGAGCACAGGTATCTCACTCCGTACTCTTTTTCGAGTCTGATCCCTATCTCGTTCAGCCACTCCGAATTCTTGTAGGGACTTATGGACAGGGTCGTGGTGAAAAAGCTGAACCCGCCGGAAAGAGCCGCCTCGGCGGTCTTCCTCAGCCGGAGCTCGTAGCAGCGGTAACACCTTTTTGAGCCCTCACCGAGCTGTTCAAGTCCCGACACGGCACGGTCGAACTCTTCCTTCACATATGGCGGGCTCTCTATCCCGTATCCGTACCCTGCGTCCTTCAGGAACCTTGACAGCTCGTTCAGCCTGGTCTTGAACTCGGGTTCGGGCGAGATGTTGGGGTTGTAGTAGAACATGGTTATCTCAAAGTGTCCGGACAGGCACTCGAGAACATGGGAAGAGCAGGGGGCGCAGCAGGCATGGAGCAGCAGAGAGGGCTTTTTCCCGTTTTCCGCCGAAAGATCCGCTTCCCTGAGGGTCTCTTCAAATATCCTGTAATAATTGATCCTGTTTTTCGTTTCAGCCGCCTCCTTTCCGCCGCTTTTCCGTACGCTGAGATTATACATTCTCACCTGTTCCAAAGTCAAGGCGAAACAGGCCTGATAACACAATATGTATTGCAAAAACGGCCTTTTTGATGTACAATACACCATATATTGGGAAAATCTGTGAAAGGAGTGTGTTCGTATGGCATCTGCCTTGAAAAACTTCGGCATAACGCTTCTGATAGCCCTGCTGATCTTCGGCGTGATAGCCTTTTTCGCCACCAGAATGATCACCGGGACGATCCGTGACATACTGGCCGATGAGAGAACAGAGCTTGACAGTATCATAAACAACGAGACCAAGGAAACAGATCCGGACACGGATACCGGGTCGGACGATCCGGGAGTTGCCGATGAGATCTACGGCAAGAGCTTCAACATGCTGTTCGTCACATCAGACTACAGGCCGGAAAGGTATTATGATTACAAGCCTTCCATGAGCGCCATGTACAGCATGGACTGGGCGGCCATGGACCCGGTGAGCCTGATGGGGTACCTTTCAAAGGAATACAGGGACTGGAGAGCCTCTTCCATCATCTTCATACGGGTGGACAAGGAAAATGAGGAAGTGGTGTATTCATATATCTCCCCGAAGATCAGAGTCTCAACGGAATTCGGATACAAATCCCTGGGCGAGGCTCTTGCGCTTTTCGGAATGGACAAGATCTCCCAGTATGTCTACTCGATAACCGGGTGCAGCATAGACTATACCTTCCTTGTGAACGGGTACAACCTGGACGAGTTCGTGCAGCTGACAAACACCGTGGGGATAGACCTTCCCCTTACGATATACAACGACGGGATATACAACACGTTCAAGTCCCAGAAGGACATAGAGGAAACAGACCCCGAGAGCGGCACCAGGAGAACGGTCAAGAGGGCGAACCAGTTCGTTCTGTCGGCGGGGTATGTGAACCTGAGCGGCGACGTGCTCTACGATGTGCTTTCCGCCAGGGAAGACAGTTCTTCCGAACTCAGCGAGAAGCAGGGATACGCCATCAGCGCGGCCAGCAGGTACTATGAGAATCTGGCGTCCCTTAACGAATACACCCTGAAATGCACCCTGATCCAGCTGCTTACCACCAGCAACCGCTGGTACGACATGGAAAACATGGCCAACGCCGTGACGAACCCCAGGGGGACCACACAGTACGGAGACTATTTCGTTCTCTACCCCGCGGTGGGGGCGGCCAACGAGGGGCTGACCGAACCGTACGATTCCATTGTGGAAAGCAATTTTGTCATCGAGGATTTCTACGAGATATATGATCTGGTGAAAGCCTCCCTGAGATATGAAAAGAAAGTCATAATCTGCCCCTGCAGCTACCATCCGGCGGCTGAGACCGTGGAATCCTTCTTCGATTACACATCCAGCAAGGGCACACAGCTTTATTCAAAATACAGAAAGACATCAGCAAACTGAAAAGAGGATACAGATATGAGAATGCCTAATGAACAGAAAACCATGGACAAGATCGTGGCCCTCTGTAAGAACAGAGGCTTCGTATACGCGGGCTCCGAGATCTACGGCGGCCTTGCGAACACATGGGACTACGGCCCGCTCGGCGTGGAGCTGAAGAACAACATCAAAAAAGCCTGGTGGAAGAAATTCGTCCAGGAGAACAAATACAATGTCGGCCTTGACGCGGCCATCCTCATGAACCCCCAGACATGGGTAGCCAGCGGTCACCTGGCAGGATTTTCCGATCCGCTTATGGACTGCCGCGAATGTCATGAGAGATTCCGCGCGGACAAACTGATCGAGGACTGGTGCGGCGAGAACGGATTCGAGCTTCCGAAGCCCATAGACGCCTTCTCACAGGCGGAGATGAAGGAATTCATCGAAAGCCATGAGATCCCTTGCCCCACATGCGGCAAGCATAACTTTACCGACATACGCCAGTTCAACCTCATGTTCAAGACTTTCCAGGGCGTTACGGAAGACGCGAAGAACACGGTATACCTCCGTCCGGAAACTGCCCAGGGCATTTTCACCAACTTCGTGAACGTGCAGCGCACATCCAGAAAAAAGATGCCCTTCGGCATAGGCCAGATCGGCAAGTCCTTCAGGAACGAGATTACTCCCGGCAACTTCATCTTCAGAGTCAGGGAATTCGAGCAGATGGAACTTGAGTTCTTCTGCAAACCGGGCACCGACCTTGAGTGGTTCAACTACTGGAGATCCTTCTGCCACAACTGGCTGCTCTCCATAGGACTCAGGGACGAGAGCCTCAGGCTCCGTGACCACGATCCCGAGGAGCTGTGCTTCTATTCCAAGGCCACCACTGACTTCGAGTTCCTGTTCCCCTTCGGCTGGGGCGAGCTGTGGGGCGTGGCCGACCGCACGGATTACGACCTTACCCAGCACCAGACCGTGTCCGGCAAGGACCTGACATACTTCGATCCCGAGACCAACGAGCGCTACATCCCGTATGTCATCGAGCCTTCGCTGGGCGTGGAGAGAAGCGTTCTGGCCGTGCTTTGCGACGCATATGACGAGGAAGTGGTGGATCCCGAGAAGAATGACACAAGAGTCGTTCTCCACCTGCATCCGGCCCTTGCTCCCGTAAAGGCCGCCGTGCTTCCCCTTTCAAAGAAACTGAGCGAGAACGCTTCTGAGCTCTTCGATGAGCTTTCAAAGAAATACAATGTGGAATTTGACGATGCAGGTTCCATAGGCAAGAGATACAGACGTCAGGATGAGATAGGCACACCCTTCTGTATCTGCTATGACTTCGATTCCGTTGAGGACGGCTGCGTGACGATCCGTGACAGGGATACGATGGAACAGGTGCGCATGCCCATATCCGAAGTGAGCAGATATATAGAGGAAAAGCTGGAATTTTAAGATCGGAGTCTATATGCTGATCAACATAAGGTCGGAAAATTCACGCGGTTGCGTGGATACGTACGGCGGGGAGCTGGTCTCCTATATCAACGGGGAGACCGAATATGTATGGCAGGGAATTCCGGAACACTGGAACGGAAGGGCGCCCATACTGTTCCCCGTATGCTGCAGGGCAAAGGATGACCTGATCGCCTTCGGCGGGAAGGAATATCCCATGCCCAAGCACGGTATTGCCAGGAAAAGGCAGTTCGAGCCTGTTGTCATATCAAAGGACAGGGTCGTCGTGGAGCAGAGAGCTACCGAAGAGACCCTTGAGATGTTTCCTTTCTTCTATGTCCTTGACGCCGATTACAGGATCTCGGACAAGGGCTTCTCGGCAAAGTTCACGGTGAGGAACCTTGACAGGAACGAGATGGTGTTCTGCCTCGGCGGCCACCCGGGGTTCAACGTGCCCCTGAGGCCGGAAGACGGCGGGTTCGAGGACCATGTCATAGTGTTCGACAACGCGAAAAAATGCACGGTTTCCCTTACGAAAGATTCATATATGGATCCCTCGGTACCGAAACTGAACAAACTGAAGAGGACGAACAGGCTCCCGCTGAAATATTCCGATTTCGACAATGACGCCCTCATAATCGAGGGCCTGCCGGAGAAAGCCCTGACCCTGACTTCAAAGAAGAGCGGACGGGGATTCAGGTTCATGTTCGACGGCTTCGACGCCCTGGGTCTCTGGACCCCCATCGGGAAACACTCTCCGTTCATATGCATAGAGCCCTGGAACGGTCTGCCCGCCGGCACGGATGAGACAAGAGAGGCTTCAAGCAAGAAATACGCGAAGACCCTTGCCCCCGGAGGATCATACACAGTCGGATACAGCATAGAGATCATCTAGCCATGTACTATGACCTTTGCAATATGAGGACTGTGCGGGAGCTGATGGAAAAGTATTCCGTCGGCACCAAAAAGTCCTTCGGACAGAATTTCCTCATAAACCCGTCGGTCCCGGAGCGGATCGCCCGTGAGGCGGTGAGCCGTGCCGGCTCTCCATGCGGAGTCATAGAGATCGGTCCCGGTGCCGGGGCCCTTACCCAGTTCCTGGCTCAGGAATTTGACCGGGTGGTGGCGGTGGAGCTTGACAGAGGCCTTATACCCCTTTTGGGGGAGGTCCTCGGGGAGTACCGGAACGTCACGGTGGTGGAAGGGGATTTCCTCAAGACGGATCTTCCAGCGTTTATCAGCGATCATTTTTCGGACCTGATCCGCGGCGGGGGAACGGTGGGCATATGCGCGAACCTGCCTTACTATATAACGTCGCCTGTGATAATGAAGATAATGGAATCCTTCGATCCGGCAGGACCCATGCCCCTTGCGTTCATGACATTCATGGTCCAGACCGAGGTGGCGAGGAGACTGGCGGCGAAAGCAGGATCCCCCGATTACGGAGCGATCACGGCGTCCATAGCCCTCAGGGCGGACGTGGAAAAACTGTTCGACGTGTCACCAGGCAATTTCATGCCTCCGCCGAAGGTCACATCTTCAGTGGTGATGTTCAGGCCCCATGAAGGGATCAGGAAGTTTCCCGGCGCCCCCGGCAGTCCGGACCGGATATCTGAGTTTGACGGCAGGGTGAGGGAACTCATATCGCTGGCATTCGGCATGAGAAGGAAGACCCTTGTAAACGCGCTTCTCTCAAAGTACGCAAGGGAAGACGTGACAGACGCCCTTGAGAAGGCCGGATTCAGGCCGGATATACGGGGCGAAAAACTGTCAGCGGCGGATTTCTGCATGCTGGCGTCTTATCTGTCCGGCCCAGAAAAAACAGACAAAAGACCAGAATAGACCTCGGTTCCCGGAATCCGGGGTTTTCTCTTAGAAAGATGGGGAAATAGACTTGAAACAGAAATATCTTGAGTGCGGAAAAGCGGTCAGCACCCACGGAATAAGGGGGACGCTGAGGCTCGAGTCATACTGCGACACGCCGGAGACCCTTGCGAAGCTCCGCACGCTGTATATAAAGAACAGGGCGGGAGAGTTCGTTCCCATGAGAGTCAGGGCCGCGTCGGTCCAGAAGAACATGGTCCTGGTCTCCTTCCATGACCTTGATACCGTGGAGCAGGCCATACCTTTCAAGGGGACAGTGTTCTTCTGCGACAGGGAGGACATAAAGCTGAAAAAAGGCGGAGTCTTCGTTGCTGACATAATCGGCCTTGACGTGATAGATGAGGAGAGCGGAGAGAAGACAGGCACGCTTTCAGAGGTCATCTCGCCGGCCGGCCGGGAGATATATGTGGTGGAGGACGTGAACGGCGGCACCTTCATGATACCGGTGGTCGGTGAGTTCATAAAACGCATCGTTCCCGAGGGAGAGGGCGCCGGCATATATGTCCGGCTCATAGAGGGAATGAGGGAGACCAGATGAGAATAGATATCATGACCCTTTTCCCGGAATTCGTGGACTATGTTCTGTCTGAAAGCATAATCGGACGGGCCAGAAAAGCCGGCAAGCTCGATATCAGGACATATAACATAAGGGATTATTCCGAGGACAAGCACAGAAGGGTGGATGACACTCCCTACGGGGGAGGAAAAGGAATGCTCATGGCGGCCCCTCCGATCTACAGATGCTATGAGGCGGTGAGAGACAGCCTCCGGAGCGAAACGGAGGACGAAGAGCCGTACGTCATCTACATGTCCCCGGCGGGGAAAGTCTTTACTCAGGAAGACGCCAAAAGACTGGCGAAAAAGAAGGAGATTACGCTGCTGTGCGGACACTACGAAGGCGTGGACCAGCGGCTCATTGACGAGATAGTTGATGAAGAGATCTCGATAGGCGATTTCGTTCTGACGGGTGGAGAGATCCCGGCCTGCCTCGTTGCGGACGCCGTGGGAAGACTTTGCGACGGCGTCCTGTCGGAGCCCGAATGCTACGAGAAGGAGAGCTTTGAGGACGGGGTGCTTGAGTATCCCCAGTATACCAGGCCGCCGGTATGGATGGGCAGGGAGGTGCCTGAGGTCCTTATAAGCGGACACCACGCCAACATCGAAAAATGGCGGGCTGAGGCAGCCCTTGAGAAGACACGCGAAAAGAGACCTGATCTGCTTGAGATGAAGGATCCTCCGGAAGAGGAGCGATCATGACAGGGGCGGCCGCAAAGGAGCTGCAGCAGCTCATGTCCGGAGCCCGGCGCGCCATGCAGCACTATTCCATGATCGAAGAGGGTGACCGGGTCGCGGTGGGAGTCTCCGGCGGAAAAGACTCGCTGGCGCTTCTGTGCGCCCTGGCGGAGATGCGGAAGTTCTACCCGAAGCGGTTCAGCCTTAAGGCCGTTTCCGTCAATGTCGGCTTTCCGGATCCGGTGTCATTTGACAAAGTCAGGGAGCTGGCAGGGGACCTTGATGTGGAATACAGCGTGGTGGATACGGAGATATATTCGATAGTATTCGAGGAAAAAAAGGAAAAGAGGCCCTGCTCCCTGTGCGCCACCCTGAGAAGAGGGGCTCTCAACTCCGAGGCCATGCGCATCGGGTGCAACAAGATCGCCCTGGGCCATCACATGGAGGACGCGGCGGGAACAGCGCTTCTGAGGCTGCTCTACGAAGGGACTTTCGGCAGCTTCTGCCCTGTGACATACTACCCGGACAACGGGATATCCGTGATCCGTCCCTTTATTTACACAAGCGAGAAGCTGATCCGCAGCTTTGCCAAAAAAGCCGGGCTGCCTGTGGTCGCGAGCACCTGTCCCGAGAACGGAAATACCGAGCGGGAAGCCGCGCATGAGTTTCTCAGGGAAAAGGAAAGAGAGTCGAAAGGCGTGTGCAAAAGGGTGATCGGAGCTCTGGAGAAAGCCGGAGCTGACGGATGGCATATATAAGGCGGAAAAAAGGCAAATCCTACACATAAAAGATAAAAAAAGATATAATGAATACGGGTTTAATATATAATGGTCCGGAACTTTTCGGGACAACACACGTCAAAAGAAGAAAAAACAGAAGAAGACATATCTGACCGGTCACTTATGAACAGAACAGCAGACAGAAGCGAGATGAAACGCCTTCAGCGGGCGCAGCAGGCTGAAGACAGAAAACTCATGAAAAGATCAAAACGGGAACGCCGGGAGATCAGGAACACCATCGTGTTTATGACCCCGTCTCTTTTGGGCGTTTTGGTCTTTTTTGTGCTGCCTTTTATAGCCGTCATCGTATATGCTTTCGTAAGTGACAACACAAACTACGACTTCGTGGGATTCGAGAATTTCGCGGCCCTGTTCGAAAACAGCGCGTTCAGGCTGGCTTTGAGGAATACCGGGATCTTTTCCCTCATTTCCGTTCCCCTGGTGGTCATAATCCCGCTGCTTCTCGGAATGCTCCTTGAGTCGAACATTCCATTAAAGAGCACGTTCAGGACTATCTTTCTGAGCCCGATGATCGTCCCTGCCGCGTCAGTCATCCTTATCTGGCAGGTGCTGTTCGACTATCACGGAGTGGTGAACGAACTGGTACAGCAGTTCGGAGGCACGTCGGTGGAGTGGTTCAAGAGCGATTACGGCATTATCATCGTGGTGCTACTGTTCCTCTGGAAAAACATCGGATACAATATGATAATGTTCATGTCGGCGCTGTCCGCCATACCGAAGGATATAATAGAAGTGGCCATGCTCGACGGCTGCAGCAGCGTGAGGCGCTTCTTCTCCATAAAACTGAGATATCTGGCTTCCACCATATCATTCGTTACGATCATGTCCCTGATCAACTCATTCAAGGTGTTCAGGGAGGTATACCTGCTCACGGGCGACTATCCCTATGAAGCCATGTATACGCTGCAGCATTTCATGAACAATACTTTCGGGCGCTTCGACTACCAGAAGCTTTCAAGCGCCGCCATCGTTCTCTCCCTCATAATGATAGCTATAATCTCGATACTGCTGCTGGTCGACAGCCGCGTGGGAAGGGGGCTTGAAGAATGACAGGCGACATAACCCTGAACCGGGACCTGTTTCCCGAAAGGCCCAAAAGGCGCAAAAAAGTAAAAGTCAGACGGGTCATCTTTCTTGTCCTGGCTTTCCTGATCCTGCTTACTTTCGCGGCCCTGTTCCTGTTTCCCACGGTATTTACGTTTACCAACTCCTTCATGTCCACCACAGAGATCTCGGCCAACTACGGCAAGATCTTCACGGGACTGGGGATATCGGGGGACGGCGGCCACGTGTTCATCGGAGAAAAGGTCAGCCTCCAGCTGATCCCCATGAAAGTTTCCCTCTCGCAGTATGAGACGGTGCTTTTCAAGTCTCCGCAGTATCTTGTGAAATTCTGGAACTCCGTTATCTACGTCGTTCCCATAGTCATATTCCAGCTGGCCGTGGCGTCGGGCGCAGCCTACGCCTTTGCCAGGATGGAGACGAAATTCAGGGCGTTCATCTTCTTCGCGTATATCGTGCTGATGCTGATGCCGTACCAGGTGACCCTGGTGCCAAACTATCTGGTGCTTGACAGGCTGTCCCTGATAGACACGAGGTGGGCGATAATCCTGCCAGGGATCTTCTCGCCGTTCGCGGTATTCATCCTGACCAAGTTCATGCGCAGGATACCGAAGGCGGTGGTGGAGGCGGCAAAGCTTGACGGGGCAGGGGAATGGACCATTTTCTGGAAGATATTCATCCCGCTGTGCAAGGGCACGCTGTACTCGGTGGCGATCCTGGTGTTCATAGACTACTGGAACATGGTGGAGCAGCCTCTGGTGCTGCTGAGGGACACGGAGCTCTACCCACTCTCGGTGTTCCTGTCAAAGATCAATGAGGGCGACACGGGCATCGCATTTGCCACGGCAACTATATATATGATACCTCCTGTGCTTCTGTTCCTGTACAGCGAGGACTACCTGATAGAGGGAATCGCATATTCCGCTTCAGTGAAAGGGTGAGTGATATGGAAAAAGAAAAAAAGAAGACCAGCCGGAAGGACATTATAAAGAATATAGCCATTATATTCCTGATCCTTCTTTTGATACTGACGTTCTTTTCCAATACGATACTGAAGGCGTCCCTGCCTGAGGTCTCGGCGCAGTATCCGAAATACACGACCCTTTCCTCCTCTGTAAAGGTCACCGGCACCATCAGATCCCGGAACACCCTTGACGTGGTATATGAGAATGTCAAGGATGCCGACATGGTCCAGACAAGGAAAGTCCTGTCCGTGTACGTGAGAGAGGGGGACATGGTCAGCGAGGGACAGGTGATCATGACCGTTTCCCAGGAATTCAGCGACGAACTGAAATCCGCCATAGAGCAGTACGACTCACTGAAGAACCAGTATGACCTTTCAGTCCTGGACGACAACATCAACAGCATGTCGGACAACCAGAGGCTCGAGAGCGCCAGAAAAGAGATAGAAAACGCGAAAGACAGTCTCCAGAGGATGAGGGAGACATACCAGGCTTCTCTCCAGGGCAAGGACACGGGGGCTATCCTTCAGACACAGCTTGAGAAGCTCCAGGAAGACCTTGAAAAGCTCAACGAGGAGATGGAGGGCGTATCCGCCGAGATCTCCGAGACCGAATCGGCTGTCTCCCAGGCAAAGATGCTGCTGAAGGAGTCAGGCACGAGCTCCGAGGAACTGGTGACAAGACTGCAGGACGCCCAGTGGAACTACATCACGGCCGAGGAGGAATACACTGCCCTCAAGAACACATGCGACAGCCTTGAGGCGCAGATCTCCGAACTGTCAGAGCAGATCTCCGATATGACGGAAGCCCGCAGCATCACCCAGGTGATCGAGTCCCTGAACTCCGAGATCGAGTCGCTGAAGGAGCAGGCGGCTGAACTGAGGCTGCAGCTGTTCAGCGAGGAAGGGTACAACGAGGATATAGCAGATCAGATCGACGCAATTTATGACCAGATATCCGCCAGGAAGAGCAATCTTGAAGAACAGTATATCAAGCTGGAGATCATCGGCATGGAGACCGTGGACGAGCTGACGCTGTACGCCTTTAACAGACAGCTCAGCGACCTCCAGAAGGATCTTGAAAAGAAAAGAGCACCTCTCGGAGAGGCACAGGAAAAATACAATACGGCAAAATCCGAATACGATAACCTGACAAAGATAAACGAGGACGTGGGAAACCTGCCCCAGAACGAGACAAAGCTCCTTGAGCTCAAAAACAGGCTCTCCCAGCTGCAGGCTGACCAGAAGAACCTGAACAAGGAGGTCGCGGATACACAGCGCAAGATAGACAACAATGTCATCCAGGATCCGGAGACCCTGGCGGAATCCATCAAGAGCCAGGAAGACAACATAAGATCCCTTGAGACCCAGTATCAGATAACCGTGGCTCAGCAGGGCAGATCCAATGAAAGCACGAAGCGCGAGAGGGAAGAGCAGAGAAAGCAGATGGAAGAGCTTCAGGCAAAGATCCAGAGCTATCAGAACGCGCCTTCCACATCCGACATCGTGGCTCCCACGTCGGGACGTGTCGTGACCCTGTACAATACTGTGGGCAGCAAGGTCTCATCCGGCAACACGGTCGCCACACTTGACATAACCGACAAAGGATATACGTGCGAGGTCACGCTTTCAGCGGACGAGGCGAAAAAAGTCCAGGTGGGATCCCCCGTATCCGTGGTGAATTCCTGGTGGTATTCAAATATCGAGGCACAGGTCACGAACATAAGATCCGACCCCCAGACCCAGGGAAAGCAGAGGATAATCACCCTGTCTGTCACCGGCGACGTGTATGACGGACAGTCCGTAAACTTCCAGATAGGCGACAGTTCACAGTATTATTCGAACGTTCTTCCCAATTCGGCCATAAGGGTCGACAACGACGGAAAATACGTGCTTGTGGTCGAGTCCAAGAGCACGCCTCTCGGAATGAAGTACAACGCGAGAAGGATAGCTGTAACAGTGGTGGCGTCTGACGACACCCAGTCCGCGGTCACGGGACTGACCGGCAGCGAGTTCGTCATTACGAACGCCACATCCCCGATCTCGGACAAGCAGCAGGTCAGGCTCGCCGAAGAAAAGTAAGCCGGAGAAGCCGACATGTTTAAAGACTTGGACAAAAAGAAGCTGAAGGTATGCGGGATCATATTCCTGCTATGCCTGGCGCTCGTCGCGTCGGCCGGGGTCATCGAGCTTGTTATCTCAGGATTCTCGGGCCGTCTGGAATTCATACACGCGGGCGACAGGTGGTCCTCCGACTCGGAAAGGTACGCGACCATCGCGCTGTACTCCGAGGAGGGCGCCATCAGCACACAGGATGTTGAGAACTGGGTCCACAGCATGGATGAAAAACTCATAGAAGCGTCCATAACTCCCCATGAGAACGCAAGTTCCTGGGCTTGGACCGCGTCCGGCCATTCGGAACTCAGCCTGATGGGCCCCAAGTCATCCGAGAACGCTGTCGTGACCGTGACAATGGGAGATTTCTTCGTATTCCATCCCATGAAGTACACGTACGGCACCGCGTATCTCAACGATGACTCGAATCCCATGGGAATAGTCCTTGACAGGAATCTGGCCTGGAGGCTTTTCGGAGCTGAGAATATAATAGGCATGACCCTTTCCGTAGGCGACTATGATTACGTGGTGACCGGAATAGCAAGCCCCGAAAGCGACAGCGGACCCTACGGCAGCACGTACGGCACCGGACTCAGAGCGTATATGAGTTACGCAGGCTTCTCAAAAGTGTCATCGGTGTCCCTTACATGCTTTGAGGCGGCTCTCCCGGACGCAGTGAAGGGATTCGCGAAAAACATATTCGACAGCGCGGTGACATTTGACCAGCAGACCGCCTCGGCCTGTGAAGTCAGCGACCGGTTCTCAATTAAAAACAGATGGGACCGGGCAGGGGAACTTCAGTACTCACTTACACGTCAAAACAAAGTAGAGTACCCGTACTGGGAAAACGAGGCAAGGATATACGACTATCACGCGTCGGTCCTGACCATTGTTCAGTTCGTGCTCCTGATAGCGGCGGCGATCTGTCTGCTGCTGTCACTGATCTTCCTCGGGAAGTCAGGATTTTCTCCGTGGAAGATAATCAGACGGATCACGGCAAAGCATAAGATAAGAAACCTGGAAATACAGCATTAACGGAGGACAGAAAATGCATTTCAGAAAGATCACGGCTCTTTTGCTCGCCTTTTTATTCATATTCGGCGCAATGATGACAGCCGCAGGATGCAATAACAATAACGGAGGAGAAGGTCCTAAAAAGGATGAGCCACCGAAATCAAGAAGGACCAATGTGTTCGGAGCTACCGAGATAAAGATTCCGGAAGATATCGGATATACCCAGAACGTTTTCTGCTCCGACACAGCTCTGTATCTCACTTTTTCCACTGATTATACGACTATAATAGACGCGGACGGCAATGAAGTGGAAACGAGAAAGGGATACTACTGGCAGGAAAACGGCGGAGTCAACTTGGAATACCCTGATGACGAAGTGATAATCTATGGCACATACGCGGCAGAAGACTCATATGTGCCGGTGGACACAAAACCGGCGCAGACCGGGGGACCGGATGAGCCTGAGGATCTCTGGAACAAGCATGTTGACGAGGTCACTGAAGGATCGAGCGAAAACGCGCTGCTTCTGCCTGACAAGTGGACCATGAAGTACAGAAACGTCCCATCCGTCTGTGTGGCGGATCTTGACAAGAACTCGCCCGCAAAGTACACCTCAAAGGTGATCGACATCGACATTGAGGATCAGAGCAACGAAAACGGCGGCTCGAGCATGGTCAACATATTCGTTAACGGAGACGGCGATCTTGTGATGCTCCGTGAATACTACCGCTACGGATCAGGTCAGATCGATTATCCCGTAATACCTAAAGAGGAAATTGAGACAGAAGAAGAGATTGTAACTGAAGAAGCCGAGACCAATGATGACTTTTCGGAGCCTTCTGATACCGGTTATGACATAGACGAGCCGATAGACATTACCGACGATTACGAATACAGGCACTGGTATACCATCGATACCATCGACCTTTCCACAGGCAAGATAAAGGATTCAAAGGACCTTTCCGAGTTGTTTGAAAGCCTGAAGCTCGATATGCAGAACACATGGCTGTACCAGGTGGCATATGATTCGGACGGCACTCTTGCCGTTACGATAGATACCTCCATCCTGTTCATTGGCAAAGACGGCAGCCTGGTGGGAAAATCCGATATAGACGGCTGGGTAAACAATATAATGTCCGTGGGCAAGGGATTCATAATAATGTCTTCCGATGACATGGGGAACATCAAATACCAGCGCGCCGTGAATGGCCAGGTCGAGCCGCTGCAGCTGGAGGGCCTTGACAGCAACACTTATTACGGATTCCTCGGCGGCAACGATAATGTTCTATATCTGAACGGCACAGACTGCATAAATGCCTATGACTTGACTACCGGACAGATGACGGAATATCTCAACTATATCAACTGCGACGTGGAATATTTCGGCGGCAGCGTTGCCGGAGTACTCAGCGACGGAAGAGTATGCTTCATATCCAACAGATACGGCGGCGGAATAGTTTATGACAGCATAGCGAAACCCATGAATCCCAGCCAGAAGATGACAGTCGAGATCTATGAGCGGATCCCCGATGAGGATATGGCTGAAGAAGTGCTCGTCACCATCGGCTCCGCTGTCAACGACTACAACCTGGTACGTTCCATGATAAGATTCAACAAGAGAAACACCGGAGTAAGGGTTCAGCTTGAATCTTACGAAAAATACAACGACGCGGATACGGACTGGAGAGGCGGATATGACCAGTTCAATAAGGATCTTTCGACAGGAAAGGTCCCGGACATTATTTTCATGAATGAAAACATGCCCGTTGAAAGCCTGTACAGGAACAAAGTATTCGAGGATATTTCAAGGTATGTCGCAACTCTTGACAGCAGCAAGTACCTTACAAACATCTTCGATGCCACAAAAGTGGGAGAAAAGATGTACTCGCTTATACTTACGTTCTCCATACAGACCATGTTCGCAAAATCAAAGTTCGTCGGGACAGAGCCCGGATGGACTTTTGAAAAGTTCACCCAGTTGCTGAGCACGATGCCCGAGGGCATGGAGGCTTTCTGGGGGCAGAGCCGCAATGAGATCATGGAGATCTTCTTCCAGAGAGCGCTGAATTCCCTTGTAAACTGGGATACGGGAGAAACTGAATTTGAGACCAAGGGATTCATCGATTTCATAAAATATCTGAAGAACTGCAGGGAAACGAACATATACGAAGAGTTCTACGGCCAGATGGGCGACAGCTACGACGAGGACAAATACAGGCAGTTCGAGGAAATGCAACAGCTCAGGTATTTCAACGATAAGGCTCTTCTTGAACTGCTCTATATGAACGATATGACCGCAATACTGCAGGCGCAGCAGGAATTCGCCACGAAGGATATAACGGCGATCGGGTATCCCTGCAGATCCGGCAACGGGGCGATTATCGTTCCCCAGACCGAGATGGCCATAGGCGCCAGATCAAAAGCAAAAGACCAGGCCTGGGAATTCATAAAATTCGTTCTTGAAGATGACGACTTCTATAACAATTACTGGGGATTCTGCGTGAATAAGGAATATATGGATAACAAGGCCGCTACGGCAAAGGATAACTGGTGGGGCGGAGAAGACTACATCGATGAGTGGACGCTGAACTGGTGGAAGGAATCCGGATATTCCGAGGAATACATAAACTACCAGACATCCAGGAACGTGCAGTTCTCTGAGGAAGCGGTACAGCAGGCCTATGATATAGTAAAAGGCGCTACCATGGTCGCACGGACCGACCTGGGCCTTGTGGAGATTATAAAGGATGAGCTTTCGTCTTTCTTCGGCGGCACAAAGAGCGCTGAGGAGACGGCAAGGATCATCGCGGGCAGGGCGAGAACATATATTTCCGAGCACTCCTGATAACACCTGTCCAAAAGATAAAACAGCATAACGAAAAGACGCGGATCTGGTAAAAGATCCGCGTCTGCTTTTTTTTCGCAAATCTCCCTGATCGTTGGTCAGGGAGATCATCTCAGATCCGGTGTCTGTTTCCACGGCACCGTTATTGTTCCTGTTTCTGCCCTGCGGTATAAGCGCAGGGGGCCTTATAAAATTCCTCAAGATCTATCGCCCATTTGTCCGTCTGACCGGGGACTTGCCTGAATCCCAGCTTTTTGATCCTGTCCGGGGACAGTACGGCACCGGTTATGGAGACGACAGGTATCTCAGCATTGTTCACCAGAGACATCATGGCTCTTATGAGAACGGTGACGGCCTCGTCTTCCTCATGGCCTTCGGCGATACCCACAGACATGATCTCAGCCTCTTTTTCACCGAAAGTGAACTGGCACATGGCTATCAGTTCAGTCACTGTTGCGTAGTCGTCAGCCAGTTCTCCCGCGAACATGGCATATGTGTGCGGAACGAATTCCGTGCCGAGCTTTTCGGCCAGTTCCTTTTGAAGCTTCCTTGATCTTACAGGCTGGATCTGGTACATTCCTATATCCCTTTCAAATAGTCGATTTCATCCTGGCTGAGGTATCTCCACTTTCCGGGCTCTATTCTGTCAAGAGTGATCTTTCCGACGGATATCCTCGTGAGACGGGCTATCTTCAGTCCGTGACGGGCGCAGATATTACGTATCTCCCTGTTTCTTCCCTCGTGGAGAGTGAATCTCAGCTTTGTAAATGTTTTGCCGCTTATGTCATGCTGATATCCGTCGAGCCAGACCTCAAAAGGCCTGAGCATGTAACCGTCAAGTTCAAAAGGAACTGACAGCTCCCTTACTTCCGCCTCTGACAGCTCGCGTGTCACAGTCGCCGCATATTGCTTAGATATGCTGTGGGAAGGATGCATTATCCTGTTTGCCACGTCCCCGTCATCAGTGAGCAGAAGGAGCCCTTCCGAGTACATGTCCAGTCTTCCGCAGGGATATACCCTTCTCCCGCAGTCCGAGACCAGCTGAGCGACAGTCGGTCTGCCTTTTTCGTCCGACATGGAGGTGATGACCCCTGAAGGCTTGTTGAGCGCAATATATACGCAGGAGGGATCACGGGTGACCTTTTTTCCGTCAAGGATAACTGTATCCTTTTCAGGATCCACTTTCATTCCCGTGAGGGCAGGCGATCCGTTGACGGTTATCCTGCCTTCGGATATCGCTTTTTCAGCGGCCCGCCGGGACATTATTCCGGCATCGCTCAGAAACTTCTGAAGCCGTACGTCCGCCATGTCAGATCGAATTATCCTCGTTCTTCTTTGTAAATACGGATTTGACTCTCTCGATGAGCTCAGGAGACTTTTCAATAAGTCCGACGACCTGGGTCACGGTGTCCGCGGGAGCCTGCGAGTTGCTGGTGTTGACGCTCAGCATGTTGACTTCGCCGTTGGGAGCTATTACAAGGAAAGCCACAGGCGCCACGGTGATGCCGGTCCCTCCGCCTCCGCCGAAATTGTTGGGTTTCTGCTCCGCGTCTTTTTTTGCGAAATCAAGACCGCCGGATGCGTATCCCACAGTGATCTTTGAGATGGGAATTATGCATGTGCCGGATTTTGTCTCTATGGGGTCTCCGACGATGGTGTTCGCGTCCAGCATTGATTTGATGGAGTCCAGTGAAGCTCTGTTGAGATCTCCGAGTCTGTTGGTGTTGTCAGCCATGATATGCCTCCGTTTATGGTATTTGAGAGTGATTTATATATTTATCTTGTTTTGCCCGGCAAGCTCAGCCGGCTTTTTTGTTTCTTCCCTTAACGCGCTTTGTCTTTTCTTCGGGATCGAAGATATGGTACTTGAGATTGTCGGTGTTCTTGTCCGGCTTGCCTTTTGACGCTTTCTGTTTTATGAACATCTTCAAAGCCCTCAGGCCGGTCATGACCACATGGAATATCCTCAGGCTGAATATAATGTCCACGTCATACCGGGTCTTTTCGCCGAGAAAATCCGCTGACAGGGAGATAGTTCCGTCCTTCGGGTCCTTAAGAGTCGATGTGCTCGACAGGAACTCAAGGGATGTGCTCATGAGAGCGGACAGGATCCCGTAGTTCTGGGCTGTCTTTGCGGCGTCATCCCCTGAAGCCGTGACATGCAGGGCATTGACTTTGATCCTGACCTTTTTTGCCAGAGTGCCCAGCTCTCCCAGACCGAATTTAACAAGATCCATGATGGAAGACAGCTTGCTTCCTGTCTTCTCCTCTTCCTTTGCATTCTCGGCTTTCTTCTTAAGCTTTTTCTCTTCTTCTTTCTTCGCTTTGAGTTCGGCTTTTTTCTTTTCCTTTTCCAGGCGTTTCTTATGCTTTTTGTAGGTGTAGTCTGACGCCTTTATCTTTTCCTCTTTCCCGGGCACCACCGTGATCATTACGGGACCCGCTCCGACTTTGAGCGTGAACTGATCCTTCAGAATGATCCTGGCCTTGGCGCACAGGCAGCATATAAGGCACAGAAGCAGAAGTATGAAGGCAAGGATGCCGAGAATTATGTACAGGGCGATCAAAGCCTCACTTCCTTTCTGTGTTTTTTGATATACTGTCAGTTGACGGCCAGGGTCTGCTGGTCAGGATCTCCGGTCTTGGCTTCAGGTTCCTGATACGCTGTTGCTGAGATCTCTATCTGCTCACCGTTGTCTTTCCTCAGGACTATTTTCGGCAGTTCCCCTATCTCGGATATTCCGAATACCCTGAGAAATTTTACGGTAGTCCTGTAAAGGGAGGGCCTTCCGGGGGCGTCAAGCCTTCCGCACTGCTCGATAAGGTCTTTCTCGAGAAGGGCTCCTACGGCATAGGAGGAATCCACACCGCGGACAGCATCCACGTAAGCCCTCGTCGTCGGCTGGTTATAGGCGATGACGGCCAGAGTTTCCATAAGAGACTGGGAAAGGTTTCCGCTTCTCTTCATGCCGAGAGCAGCCTTGATCTGGGCTCCGAATCTTTCCCTTGTGCACAGCTGGCAGGAATCAGGGAAACGGGCAAGTATGATGCCTCTGGTGAAGGGAGAGTCGTTGTTGTAGATGGCGTCCATCTTTTCCACGGTATCTTTGCATTCTGCTTCGGAAATGTTAAGGACTTCCCCCAGCTTTTCGTACGTCAGGGGGTGGCCTGCCGCGAATAGGCAGGCTTCTATGATCGACACTCTGTCCTCAAATGTGTATACGGTTTCGTCGGTAAAGCTTATCTGTTCGGTATTTTCCATTGTATCCTCGGTAAATCGAAAGGTTTTGGCAATGCAGAATCAGTATGATTCGGAATCAGTATGATTCCAAGTCTTCATCAGTCACCTCAAAGTCTTCCTTGAGGAGCGTGATCTTCAGATGTGAGGAGATATCGGTAACTCCGGTCTCGGACGCCTCCTCTTCCTCCACTGAGACAGTGTGGGATTTCAGAAGCTCAAGGATGCTTATGAATTTCGCGATCATTTCCTGCCTGTTGGCGGATGAACGGAAGTATGTATCCAGATACACATCACCCTGCTTCAGATCAATGACCAGGTTTCTTATGACATCCTGGACGGGTATCCGGGGCGCGTTTACTATGACGTCAAAATCCTTATGCAGTGTTTTTTCGGAAAGATCGGCTTCCTGCAGCACTCTGGCCAGAGCCTGCATCAGAAGTTCAGCCGGCTGGTCTCTCACGAAAGTCCTGTCAGGCGAGATCTCGTCTGTTTCCTTAGCCATTCTGGAACCGAATCTGGCATACAGGTCAGCCAGCTCAGCCGCCGCCATCTTGGTTTTCTGGTACTCGATGATGGCGTCCACGAGAGGCTTCCTTGGGTCCTCATCTTTCTCAGGATCCCGGGGCAGAAGCATGCGGCTCTTTATGAGCATGAGTTCGCTTGCCATGTACAAGAAATCGCAGGCCAGTTCCACATTGGCTTCCGATGCCCGGTTCATGTAATCCATGTACTGTGAGCAAAGAATGTCGATGGGGATGTCCTTGATGTCCAGTTTGTTCTTTTCCACAAGACTGACCAGAAGGTCCAGAGGGCCTTCGAATGTCTCGAGCTTGTAACTTATGGTATCCATTAATATTTCCTTAGAAGAAGATCAGATATACGAGATCAAGTATCCTGTCGGATATCCACCCGATCGCGGTGGAAAGAGGCCCTGAGAGAAGGCCGGTGGCAAGGAGGAGAATGAATCCGAAATAAATGTATCTTTCATATTTCATCAGCCACCAGTAGGCCTTGTCCGGAAGGAGCATTCCCAAGATCCTTGATCCGTCAAGGGGATTGACAGGTATGAGATTGAAGATAGTCAGTGAGAGGTTCAGTGTGAACATGGTGATCAGGAACTGCAGGAGCATATATGCCAGGCTGAAGTCAGCGGGAGGTATTATGACTCCGTTTGTGAGGAAGATCCGCAGCACACCGCCGTACAGGAACGCGAACACTATGGCGATGATAAAGTTTGTCACCGGACCGGCAGCAGCCACGAGAGCCATGTCGCGTCTCGGGTGCTTGAAGTTTTTCATACTGACAGGCACGGGCTTCGCCCATCCGAATCCCAGAAGCAGCATGCATATGCCGCCTACGATGTCGAAATGCTTTATCGGGTTGAGCGTGAGCCGTCCCATGTACCTTGCCGTATCGTCTCCCAGTTTGTCCGCCACAAAGGCATGGGCGCATTCGTGGAAACTGATGGCCACGATAATACACGGTATCCTGAGCAGCAGGGAGATGAGTCCGTCTACGGTGAACAGGGATTGGATGTATCGAACAATACCCATAGTATACTCCTTGTCTAAATGTCCAGGGCTGTGATGTCAGTAAATGTCTGTCTTCTGACCGAGCAGAACACCTTCTCCTTTGATACCTCTATGACCGGAGGCCTTGGTATCCTGTTGTAGTTTGAAGCCATTGAAAAGTTGTATGCTCCGGTGACGAGGACTGCTATTATATCCCCTCTCTCCGGCTTTGCGATCTTTATGCCTTCAGCCAGAAGGTCGCCGCTCTCGCAGCATCTTCCTCCGAGCGTGCATTCGTATTCTGCCGGATCTTTTGCCTTTGAGGCGTTGACCGCCGTGTATTCCGCCTGGTAAAGTGCGTAACGCGGATTATCCGGCATGCCTCCGTCCACGGAAACGTAATTTCTGAATCCGGGAATCTCCTTAACGCTTCCGCATTTATAGAGAGTCGCTCCGGCAGCGGCCACTATGGAACGGCCCGGCTCCATGAACAGGGCAGGTTTCTTTACCCCCAGCTCAAGGCACAGGGCGCTGATCCTCTTTCCGAGAGCTGCTATATTCGCCTCATAGTCGATCTCGGGATCCTTGTCGGTATATCTTACGCCGAACCCTCCGCCGATGTTGAGCATCGCCGCCTCAAATCCCGTTCTCCCGCGTACTGTCTTTATGAATCCCAGCATTATGGAGCATGCGTCCGCGAAGGGCTCTATGTCGAAGATCTGTGAGCCCACGTGACAGTGGAACCCTTTGAGATGGATCCTTTCCTTTGACAGCGCCAGTTCGGTGATCTTCATCGCCTGTCCGGTCTCGATGGCGGATCCGAATTTGGAATCGACGCTTCCGGTAATTATCTTTTTATGGGTATGGGGATCTATGCCGGGCGTGACCCTTATAAGGATATCCGCGTCCATTGAAGTCTCGCGACAGACCGCCTCCAGGGCATTCAGCTCATCGACAGAGTCAACAACGATATATCCCACGCCGAGGGCGAGGGCATACTGAAGATCATAGTCCGTCTTGTTGTTGCCGTGGAAGAACACGTTTTCCATGGGAAACCCGGCCTTGCTGGCGGTATACAGCTCGCCGGAGGAAACGCAGTCCGCGAACATGCCCTCCTGTGTGATGATCCTGTAGAGGTTCTTGTAGCACAGGGCTTTTCCGGCGTATACGGGAAAAGAATCCTCTCCGAAGTGTTCACGGAAAGCCCGCTTATACATGCGGCACATTCCCCGTACGGCGTCCGTGTCAAGTATGTATGCGGGCGTCCCGTGCTCTTTCGCCAGATCCACCGCATCGTATCCGCACACGGTGAGATGGCCTTTTTCATTTGTGTCAAATGAAGGATGAAGTATCATATCGCACCTCACAGCGGACTGTTCACAGCCCGCAGCTTTCGGTTATCATTGCCCAGAGCTCGTCCCTGCCTTCTCCCGTCTTTGATGAGCAGCAGATACATGGCCTGTCTGCGCACAGCGGCTCGGCCTGAAGGGCGTCATGGAATTTTTTCTTTTCCGACGCGTTCAGCTTGTCATATTTTGTGGCGACAGTGACATAGGGCATTCCGGTCTGCTGCAGGTAATCTATCATGGCCAGGTCGTCCCTCGTGGGACCTGTCCTTGAGTCGATCAGCTGGCATATCAGCTTCACGGAGTCTATATTCCGGTTCGACGTGAAAAATCCGTCCGTAAGGGACGACCATTTTTCCTGGTCCGCCTTTGTCCTTTTCGCGTAGCCGTATCCGGGAAGATCCACGAAATACAGTCTGCCGTCTATGTCATAGAAATTTATGGTTATGGTCTTGCCGGGCTCCGCGCTGACCCTGGCCAGGCTTTTTCTGCCCAGAAGGGAATTGATGAGGGAACTTTTCCCCACATTGGAACGGCCGGAAAAGGCCACCTGGGGGATCCTGTCGGCAGGGAACTGCTTTTTGAAGCCCGCCGATATCTTCAATGTTATGTTGTTGAGATTCAGTTTCATCGGTTGATGTTTGTGTAAGGCCTTTTACGGCGGGGCGGATACTTTGCTGCGGGAGATTCCTTTGATTCCTCTTTTATCTCTGCCAGGATCGGATTTTCCTCCAGTGCCGGCAGAACGGTATGAGTCTCCTGTGCCTTCTGGGGCCTGATGAGAGCGAACGAAAGAACGTCGTCAAGGTTTGAGCATGGAATGAAAGTGACGTTGTCCGCGACTTCGCGGTCAAGTTCTTTGATATCCCTCATGTTCTCTTTGGGGATCAGGATCGTTCTGATTCCGGCTGAATATGCTGCTGTTGCCTTTTCTCTCAGTCCTCCGATAGGAAGCACACGTCCGGTAAGGGTTATCTCGCCTGTCATCGAGATGTCGTGGCGGACACGGAATCCGGAAAGCGCGCTTATAAGCGAAGTGCACATGGTGACGCCCGCTGATGGACCGTCCTTGGGGGTGGCTCCTTCAGGCACGTGGATGTGTATGTCTTTTGTCTTGTAAAAGTCTTCAGGTATCCCGTACTCTTCGCAGTGGGCCCTTGTGTATGTGACGGCGATGTGGGCTGATTCCTTCATCACGTCTCCCAGTGTGCCCGTGAGCTCTATCTTTCCGGTGCCCTCCACCGGAAGGACTTCTACTTTGAGCAGGTCGCCGCCCACCTCAGTGTACGCCATTCCGTTGGTGACGCCGACAAGATCCGCGTCACCTATGGGATCGTCAATGATCTTTCTCGGGCCCAGATATGCTTCAAGATCGCCGGCCGTGATCTTTACCGACTTCTGATCTTCTTCTATCATTTTTTTCGCGGCCTTCCTGCAGAGAGAGGATATCTCTCTTTCAAGGTTGCGGACTCCGGACTCCCTGGTATAGCCGGCGATGAGCTCGGTTATGGCGTCATCTGTCATTTTGAATGACTTTTTGGTGAGCCCGTGGCGCGAGATCTGCTTCGGTATAAGGTGATTCTTTGCGATAGAAAGCTTTTCCGACGGTGTATATGTGTTGAGCTCCAGCACCTCCATCCTGTCGAGCAGGGGCCTCGGTACTGTGTCCAGCGTGTTTGCCGTGGTTATGAAAAGTATATCCGACAGATCCACCGGAAGTTCAATGAAATGATCCCTGAACGCCTTGTTCTGCTCACTGTCAAGGACCTCAAGAAGCGCAGAGGCGGGGTCGCCTCTCATATCGGAACACATCTTGTCAACTTCGTCAAGGAGCATTACCGGGTTCATGGACCCGCACTGGGTCAGGGCGGTAATGATACGCCCGGGCATAGATCCTATGTAGGTCTTCCTGTGGCCCCTGATGTCGGACTCGTCTCTGACGCCGCCCAGCGACACTCTTACATATTTTCTGTTCAGAGCGCGGGCGATCGAGGCGCCCAGAGAGGTCTTTCCGGTTCCCGGAGGGCCAACGAAGCACAGTATCTGGTTCTTCAGTTCGGTATTGAGCTGTTTTACGGCAAGGAACTCAAGGATCCTGTCCTTGATCTTGGTCAGGCCGTCATGGTCGTTGTCAAGGATCTTTTTTGCCTGCGCTATGTTCAGCCTGTCCTTGGTCTTCTTGTCCCACGGGATGTCGAGACAGGTCTCTATGTAGTTTCTGATGACTGAGGAATCCGGTGAGCCCTGGGGCGTTTTTGCAAGCTTCAGTATCTCTTTGCTGAGGCGGTTCCTGACCTCTTCCGGAAGCTTGGTCGAATCAAGCCGTTTCTGTAGCTCCTGCTCATCACTGTCTATGCCAAGTTCATTTTCTATTGCACGGATCTGCTCTCTGAGGAAATAGTCCCTCTGATTGTCGTCCATTGCCTGCTTGACTTTGATCTGGATGTCCAGCTGGGTCTGCAGCAGCTTGACTTCGCTCTGCATCAGGACTATACACCGCTCAGCTCTCCTGAACGGCTCGAATTCCGCAAGGATATCAGCTTTGTCCTGATAACGGACAAAGGCGTTTGCCGCGATAAAGTCGGAGATCATGCCGGGATTTTCCATGGATTTCACGGCTCTCATGAAATCTTCGGCATACCTGGGCATGAATCTGGTCATTTCCAGAAGCGTGTCCAGCAGTTCCTTTATGGTGGCTTCGGTCTTTATATCCTTTATCGAAAAGTCCGCAGTCACGGTCTTTGAGAGAACGTCAGCCCAAAGGCACCCGTTCTCGTTTCTTAATTCGATAAGGGAAGCGCGGCAGTATCCCTCGACAGTGATCCTCACCGTGTCGCTTCCTGACTTTGACAGACTGTTGGAGATCTTCGCAACGCATCCGACCTCGTACAGGTCGTCCTGCCCGGGCTCTTCGCAGTCTATATCCCTCTGGGGGACCAGAAAGATCAGCATGTCTGAGTCAAGGGCTGCCTTTGCTGCTTTTTTCGATGCTTCCCGCTCGAGTTCGCAGGAAACAGGAATAGAGGGAAATGCCACGAGCCCCCTGAGCGCGATGGCCGGAAGGGTCAGCATTTCGGCTTTTTCTATATATCTGGGCATAGGAATGATCCTTTCAAAAAATGCTTATTTCAGGATTTTCAGCCGGAAGCTGAAAATCTGGCAATTGTATCATTGAATTATATCATATTTCCGCCGCTTTTTCCACCAAAACAAGCCAAAAAGTAGGGCCGGGCCCAATATTTTTGATAAAACCAAGCATGTACCGGGAGCAGTCCTGTGCCGTGGGAATATATGTCATGGCTGTCCGCGGGGAATACAGCGGTTCCTAAAAAATAGTTATCACGCCTGCAAATAGACCCGGCTCGGAGAAAATGCTCTTTTCTTTATCACTTCCGGGGTGTATAATATGACCGAGAAAGGGGTGAGCCGTGAATGGTAAGACTTGAGGAAAAAGAATATGAAAAGGCAGTCGCCGAAGGCTCCTCCTGCTTTGCCGTGCCGGTGGAGGTCTCGGACTTCGGGTACGGCCGGGACACAGACGTTCTGACATACAGAATAACGAAGGCTGCGGCGGAAGAGTACCATTCCCGGTTCGCTTCCTGCCCGTTTTCTGATGAAGCGAAGGATTTCCTTAAGGAAAGACTGGCTCCGGCGATGGAATCGCTTGGGTATATTCCCGTTTTTGAGCCTTTCAAATTCCGGAAGGAGTTCGAGTTTGAACCCGGAGGGGCAGTCTCGGCCAGGATCGGTGACTGCGTGATCATCGACAGGCTGAAGGATTACGTATTTGACGAGGAACTGCCGGTGGAGGAATATGAGCTCTTTTCGGATGTGCCCACCGACAGGATGGCAGTCCTGATCGAGGACGGCAAGGTGGTATGCTTTGCTGGAGTTAACGACATGTCAGAAGGAGGAGCCATTGAGATAAACGTCGAATGCGCTCCCGGGTACAGAAGGCGGGGATACGCCAGCGCCTGCGCTGAAAAACTTGCACGGTACCTGTCTGATATGGGGGAAAAAGTGGTATATGTGTGTTCCGACAGGAATACAGCCAGTGAAAAGACCGCCCTGAGAGCAGGGTTCAGATACACCAAGACGGTAATGTCCTTCGTATTCATGAAACAGAAATGTGACGGAGGGCCGGAGGGCACGTATGGCATTTGACGCAGGCTTTCTGAGGCATATATGCCATGAACTGAACGCCCATCTTGCAGGCGGCAGGATCGACCGTATCAGCCAGCCTTCAAGAGACGAGATAGTAATAGGCATCCGCTGCCAGGGAGAGGACAGGAGACTGTATATCTCCGCGGGAGGCAACGGACCGAGGATCCATATCACGAACGAGAGGCCTGAGAACCCGCAGGTGCCCCCCATGTTCTGCATGCTACTGAGAAAGCATTTTTCAGGAGCAAAGTTCATCGAGGCCAGGATGCCGGGCTTTGAAAGAGTGGCGGTCCTCGTATTCGAGACCAGGGACGAGCTGGGAGAGACAGCGGAAAAGAACATCGTCTGCGAGATGATTGGCAGATTCGCGAATATAATCCTGACGGACAGCCGGGGAGTCATAATCGGGCAGCTGAAAACGGTGGATTTCTCCACCAGCGAAAAGCGCCAGGTGCTGTCAGGCCTGAAATACGAGCTCCCGCCTCCCCAGGACAAGCGTGATCCGACCGATCCGGCCCTTGATGAAAAGGCCTTCAATTCCATAGCCGCCGGTTTTCCGGGGGACATGAAGGCGGACAAGTTCATAATGGCTGCTTTTTCAGGCATCGCGCCTCTCGTGGCGAGAGAGATAGCTGCCGGAGCTTCCTCCTCCGCAGGGGGCGCTGACGGGGCGACCCTTGACGACTGCGCGAGGGGCCTCTGGAAGGCTTTTTCGGATGTGACCGGAAAGATAAAAGAATGCGGCGGCAAACCGTGCCTTGTCAGGGACGCTACGGGGCACCCGGTGGAGTACTCATTTATTGAAATCAGCCAGTACGGCCCGGATTCCTGCGCGGAATATCCCACATTCGGGGAGCTTCTGGACGCGTATTACGGGAAAAGGGGCCTTGAGGATAGGATCAGGAAGAAATCTTCGGATATATCCAGACTTCTCAAAAACGCGGAGGGAAGGATAGAGAGAAAGATCTCGGCCCAGAGGCAGGAGCTTGCTGACTGCGAGGCAGGGGACCGGTACAAGCTCTGGGGAGACCTGATCACCGGGAACATATTCAGGCTGAAAAAGGGCATGGAGAGCTGCGAGCTGGAGAACTGGGAGGATCCCGGCCTCGGGAAGGAAAACATACCTCTTGACAAGAGGCTCTCCCCCCAGGCAAACGCGCAGCTGTACTATAAAAAATACTCAAAGGCAAAAGTCGCGAAAGTGGTGCTGGCTCAGCAGATAGAGTCAGCGGAATCTGAACTGGTCTATCTCAGGACCGTGGCCGACGCTCTGGAAAGAGCGGAGAACGAGGCGGATCTGGGAGAAATCAGGGCGGAACTGTATCACAGCGGCTACGCCTCCAAAATGAAGAACTATACGGAGAAAAAGAACCCGAAGCCGCAGATAAGACGGTACGTGACATCAGACGGCCATCTGGTGCTCTGCGGGCGGAACAATACCTCCAACGATTACCTTACCACGAAATATGCATCGAAAGGGGACTGGTGGTTCCATGTGAAGAACCAGCCCGGATCCCATGTGGTGCTCATCAACAACGAGGGGGAGAGCGATCCCCCGGAACTGGCATTCACCGAGGCAGCCGAGATCGCGGCGTACAACTCCTCCGCGAGGGCGGGCGTCATGGTACCGGTGGACTATACTACCGTATCAAAGGTAAAGAAGCCCGCAGGATCGAAGCCCGGCTTCGTTATCTATACCAGCAACTGGACGGCGTATGTGACGCCGGACGCTGATAATGTCAAAAAAATGTCCGAAAGGACAGTTTAGAAAAGGGGATATGATATGATTAAGCAGATCGGACTTCAGATGTGGACCCTCAGGGATCACATGGACACACCGGAAGGCATCAGGATGGCCTTCAGAAAAATGAAAGAGCTGGGCTACGACGGCGCCCAGACCGCGGGCTGCAGGATCCCTTACGCGGATTACGCAAGGATCGCTCATGAGGAGGGAATAGAGATCTGGGGAACTCACGAAGAGTTTGAATATATGCTGGATGATCTCGATAAGGAGATCGAGGCGCACAAGATCATGGGCACGAACCTGATGGGCATCGGCGGGTTCATGTGCAATACGGCCGAGGAGACAGAGCGCTTCATAGAACAGGCCAACAAAATCGCTGACCGCATCTACGAAGAGGGCATGAAATTCACATACCACAACCACAGCCATGAATTCACAAGGTTCCCTGACGGAAGGATGCCCATGGAGATGCTGATTGAGGGACTTGATCCCAAGAAAACTTCATTTGTCCTTGAT
This sequence comes from Clostridia bacterium, assembly GCA_017454465.1. GTDB lineage: Bacteria > Bacillota > Clostridia > Oscillospirales > CAG-272 > UMGS1696. The sequence goes on along the minus strand of JAFTCY010000139.1, from coordinate 1,260 downwards.
ACGTACTGGGTACAGCACGGTGGCGCCGACATCAGGCATCTTATGGAAAGACTGGCAGGCAGGATAGACCTGATTCACCTGAAAGATATGGCAAAGCGCAGAGAGCCGGATGAACAGTACATCACCGAGATAGGAAACGGCAACCTGTGGTGGGAAGGCATCATTGAGACCGCTGAAAAGATCGGCGTCAAATACTATGTGGTCGAGCAGGACGAGTACCCGGGGGATCCCTTCGATTCGATCAAGATTTCCTCTGACTACCTGCACGAGCACTTCATGAAGTGAGACAATGGCTGCAATAACCATAATAGGGTCGGGCATGATGGGCTCGGCCCTGGCTTTTCCGGCCAGGGAGAACGGCCATGAGGTCAGACTCGTGGGGACCCATCTTGATTCCGGAATAATCGACATATGCAGAAGCACCAACAGGCATCCGAAGCTTCCGGTACCTTTCCCTGAGGGCGTCAGCTTTCACAGGGTCGAAGAGGCTGAGGCGGCGATAAAGGGAGCCGACCTTGTGATCGGCGGAGTCAGCAGCTTTGGCGTCAGCTGGTTCGGAGACAGGATCCTGCCGCTGATCCCGGAGGATACGCCGGTGCTCTCGGTGACCAAGGGCCTGATGGACCTGGAAGACGGAACCCTCATCACATATCCTGAATTGTGGAAAAGAAAACTCGCTGAGCGGGGAAAGAAGCTTTCCCTCAACGCGGTGGGCGGTCCCTGCACCAGCTACGAGCTGGCGCAGCATGACCAGACCGAGGTTGCCTTCTGCGGCGAAGACCCTGAGATACTCAAACGCCTGAGAGAGCTTCTTTCCACAGACTATTATCACATCAGTATTTCCACCGACGTGACCGGAGTCGAGAGCGCCGTCGCGCTGAAGAACGGTTACGCGCTGGCGGTGGCGCTTACCATAGGCCTGAACAAGGCGGCATACGGCGATGACTCCCCTCTTCATTACAACTCCCAGGCAGCGGTATTCGGGCAGGCAGCCCGGGAAATGAAGAAGCTCCTGGACCTTCAGGGGGCCGGGAGCCTTGACAATCTCTGCGTGGGTATCGGGGACCTTTACGTGACGGTATACGGCGGCCGCACCAGACTGGTGGGGATACTGCTGGGAAAAGGATATTCCATAGGCGAGGCGAAGGAAGAACTGAACGGGGTGACCCTTGAGTCCCTGGTCGTGGCCGAGCGGGTGGCGAGAGCCGTGAGAAAGCTTTCGGAGGCGGGCCGGTGCGATATCTCCGAGTTTCCGCTTCT
>JAFTCY010000138.1 GCA_017454465.1 Clostridia bacterium | reverse complement strand
CCGCTCAAGGATCAGAGAATACATGAATAAATAGCGATATGGAGAATTAAAATGGTTGAAGCATCCAATTTTATTGAAGAATTCATCAATGAGGACCTGGCGTCGGGAAAGGCAGACTGCGTGCATACAAGGTTTCCTCCCGAACCTAACGGTTATCTTCATATAGGGCACTGCAAGGCTCTGGTCATCGACTTCGGTACCGCCAAGAAATACGGCGGCATATGCAACCTCAGGATGGACGATACCAACCCCGCCAAGGAGGACACCGAATTCGTCGACGCTATCCAGGAGGATATCCACTGGCTGGGATTCGACTGGGATGACAGGTTTTTCTACGGCTCCGATTATTTTGAGAAAACATACGAGCTGGCAACAGGCCTCATCAAAAAGGGATTGGCATACGTCTGCGAGCTTTCTCCGGAGCAGTTCAAGGAATACAGAGGAGACCTGACTCATCCGGCGGTGTCCCCGTTCAGGGACAGACCCATGGAGGAAAGCCTTGATTTGTTCGAGAGAATGAAAAACGGTGAATTCCCTGAGGGGAAATACACGCTCCGCGCGAAGATCGATCTTGCATCCGGAAACTTCAATATGAGGGACCCTGTTCTCTACAGGATCAGATACATAGAGCACCACAGGCAGGGCACCAAATGGTGCATCTTCCCGATGTATGACTTCGCCCATCCTATCCAGGACGCTCTCGAAGGCATTACTTTCAGCCTCTGTTCCCTGGAATACGAAGATCACAGACCCCTTTACAACTGGGTGATAGACAACTGCGACGTTCCTTCAAGACCCCGTCAGATCGAGTTTTCCAGACTGAATATCACGAATACGGTCCTGTCAAAGAGAAATCTGAGGGAACTAGTGGAGACCGGTGTGGTGGACGGCTGGGACGACCCGAGGATGCCCACTCTGTGCGGACTGAGAAGAAGAGGATATACCGCGGAATCCATCCTTGACTTCATCGAAAGGATCGGAGTATCAAAGGCGAACAGCCTTGTTGACGTCGGGCTTCTGGAACACTGCCTCAGAGAAAAGCTGAACATGCAGGCGGCCCGCCGCGTCGCGGTCCTCAATCCCCTTAAAGTCGTCATAGACAATTATCCGGAAGGCAGGACAGAGTACTTTGAATTTCCGAACAATCCCAACGATCCCGATGCGGGAACCAGGAAGCTTCCGTTTACGAAGGAACTGTACATAGACGCAGACGATTTTTCCGAGAATCCGCCTCCGAAATTCTTCAGGCTCAAGCCAGACGGTGAAGTCAGGCTCATGAGTTCGTACATCATAAAATTCGGGCATGTGGAAAAGAATCCAGACGGTACCGTTAAGGAGATCCACTGTACAGCGGACCTGGAAGTGGGTACCGGTGTTCCTACGGACAGGAAAGTCAAGGGTACCATACACTGGCTGTCGGCGGATCACTGCATGGACACCACTGCTGTGCTGTATGACAGGCTTTTCACCGAGGAGAACATGAACGATCTTCCGGAAGGAAAGGTATTCAAGGATTTCCTCAACCCGCAGTCAGCGGTCATAAAGGACGGCGCCAAGGTCGAGGAGAGCCTGAAAGACGCGGTGCCCGGGGAAATGTTCCAGTTCGTCAGAACGGGATATTTCACAAAGGATTCAAAGAATCCGGGGCAGTTCAACAGATCCGTGTCGCTTAAAGACGGGTTCAAACCCGCCAACTGAAAAACAAAAAAAGGCAGGTGCTTGCGCAAAAAGCATCTGCTTTTTTTTCTTTCCGTTATTTTCCAAGGATATCCAGGATGGTCTGGTCTCCGTATATGGTTTCCCAGTCTTTGCAGAAATCGTCGATCGCGTAATATGTGAGAGGATGGTATACCAGCATCTCAAACAGATCCGGGTTGATGGTGACGGCGTCCGCACCTGTCATCGCCACTTTGTGAACCTGCTCGACGTTTTTGAAGCTGGCGGCCAGGATCTTTGTCTTTACGTCGTTCTTTCTGAACATGGATACGATCTCTTCCACCACGTGAACGCCGTCGGAAACGATATTGTCGAGCCTGTTTATATACGGGGCTACAAAATCAGCTCCCGCGTTGGCGGCGATAAGTGCCTGCTGCTGGGTGAAGATGGCGGTCATCGTCACGCCTATCCCCTTGTCCTTGCACATCGCGCATGCCTTGAGGCCTTCCGCGGTGATCGGGATCTTGATGAAAAACTTTCCGCCTACAAGATTCCTTACGGCTTCCGCTTCGGCCAGAATCTGTTTTGCATCGGATGCGGTGGTCTGAACGTGAAGCATCCTGTCGGGTCCGATTATCTCGCGTATCGTGTATATTATGTTCTTGAAGTCTGTCGAGTGTTCCCTTGATATTATGGTCGGGTTCGTTGTGACTCCGGTCACGGGATAGAACTCGCAGCATTTTTTGATCGATTCAATGTTGGCTGTGTCGATAAGGTATTGCATGTCTTTGCTCCGTCTGATTTATTTTTTCTTGTGACAGTATATACCCTGACCGGAATATATTCAATAAGTAATATGACACAATTTACAAAAACATCAAACGGAATTTAGTAAATATTCACATAATATTACACATATTATGTGAAAAGCAACAAAAGTTACAATTTATCACAGGATTTTGACGCCGTTTTCCTCTGCTGAGACCAGGGTGCCGTGACTGTCGTATACCAGTTTCATGGTGAAGAACCCGCAGTCGTTCTCTATCTTCCTGAGGAACAGGCGGTCGCCCTCCCAGAGGTCCAGAGCGTATATGTCTTCCTTGCGGATCCATTCCAGGGTGCCTTCCTCGCATTCGGTGAGGTTTCCCGTGAACCTGTTGCATTTGAACAGAAACATCTGCTCGCATTCGCCGCCCTCGATCACGAAGGTGATCACGGAACGGAGTTTGAGGTTTTCCGGGCGCAGGCCGGTCTCCTCATACATCTCCCGTCGTATGCAGTCTTCCGGAGATTCGTTTTCCTCAAAACCTCCTCCGATCCCTATCCACTTGTCACGGTTAACATCGTTCTCTTTCTTGACACGGTGCAGCATCAGATATTTGCCGTCAGATTCGATATAGCACAGTGTGGAGTTCCGCATGTCAGCATTCCTTCCTCGTTTTCTTGATTTATTCATATTTTTATGGTATGATAACGAAGGTTTTTATCCGAAGTTCATTTTACCTTTTCGGAGAACAAATAGCAACAATATATTTGGAGATAGATATTATGAAGAAGTATTTGATCATCTTTATAGCGCTTACAGCGCTCACCGTGGCCGTATTCATGACGTCGTGCGGCAGCCAGCAGCCTGCCGACACACAGGATACCGCAGATACGGCGCCGACGCCGGACACATCGGACACAGCTCCCGGTACCCAGACCGATACCGACGCGGTCGTTCCGCCGGATGATCCGGGTGAAGAGTTCGTATACAAGATGTACGATTACATGAACAACGATCTTACTCCGTTCCTCAAGCTGGGCCAGTACGATGGTCTGGAGGTCAAAAGATCGGAAAGTGTCACTGAGCTTACGGACGAAGAGTTCGAGGAGGCTCTGTATCAGTATCTTCTTGAGTACTATTCGGTGACCGAGGAGATCACTGAGGGCGTCACTGAGGAAGGCCAGACCATAAAAGCGGATTTTGCCGGCTACAAAGACGGGAATCCCGTTGACAATACCGCCCTTACGGATGCTGAGATCGTCCTTCAGGAGAATTCAGGATTTATTCCCGGGTTTGTGACCAATTTCATTGGCAGGACCGTGGGCGAGACTTTCTCCTTTGACATCAAGTTCCCGGATGATTACAGGACAGAGGCCATGAGAGGGGAGACCATAACATTTGAATGTACTGTCAAGGCGATCTACGGTGAGACGAAGGTCCCGGAACTCGAAGACGTTATCGACGAGGACAGCGGGTTCGATTCCCCAGAAGAATTCAAACAGCTCTACAGGGATTACCTGAACGAAAACAACCGTCGATCAAAAATCTCCGAACTGTATAACAGCCTCTGGAACAGGATAGTAGAGGATTCGGAACTCATCGCTTACCCTGAGGGTTCCGTTGAAAACCTTGACAGGTACACCATCCAGTACTACACACAAGTGGCTGAATCCTATGATATGACCTTTGAAGAGTTCCTCCAGCAGTATATGCAGATGACCAGAGAAGACATACACGAGATGAATTCAACATATATCAAACAGGATCTGGTGCTGTACAGCCTTGTCAAGGCGATGAACATCGAACTGACAGATGAGGAATATCAGGCGGGAGTCAAGGCTTACGCCGACAGCTACGGGGCAGACGTCGACACTTTCCTTGAGCAGTACGGATACACGGAAGACGACATGAGGAGCTCTCTTTTGTATCAGAAAGCGATCGAAGAGGTCTACAACAGGATCATCGTTGTGGATGACTGATAAATGAAAAACAGCAAAAAAGGAAGGGGCACGCCGGTGCCCCTTTTTTTGACGTTCTTAAGTTATATAACGTTAATTCCGTTCATCCTGCAGTATTCCGTGATCTGCCTGACGTTGTTCCCGTAAGATATGATATAGTGCTGGCCGAGGACCTTACCGGCGAAATCCGGAGTATCTGACAGCTCGACCTTAAGACCCGGCAGCTGGGGCGCGGGCTTGTCCCATCCGCACTCTTCCCAGGTCTCGGGTGTCCTTCCGAAGCCTTTCACGATGTGCATGGTGAATTTACCGTTAATACAGGAGAGACGGCACATGGTAAGCTCGCCCTCTCTGACTTTGGATACGTTCAGCAGCCCCTGAGACAGCTCCCCGAACGCCGCGGGAAGGATCGTGGTCTCGCCGTCGGTAACTTCTTTCGGAATATAGTCCGGAACTCCGGCCAGGACCCCGTCCTCAAAGAATTCATAAAACTCAAGATATGCCCCGATCTGTCCGGTGAGCCCGCTTATGATCACCTGGGTAATGTTTCCCATGCAGTCGTTTTCCGGTATCGTGCATATGCCGTCTTCTGCAAGAAGAGTGAATATGGGGGCAGGAGGGAATCCTAAAAGCTTTTTGAATCCGTCTACGTCCTTCAGGGATATTGCCGAATAGCCCCGTTCGTCCGAGATCTGTTTGACAGCCGTATAGTATTTCGCTGCTTTTGTCACGGCGTCTTCATCCGGTGTCTTGAGGAATCTCCAGCGCTTTATCCTTTCCACAACAGGCCTTATATCCGCTTCGGTCAGCTTTTCGGCTCTCTGCACCACTTCAAGCATCTCAAAGCATTCTATCTCAAGGCCGAAGCTCCTTTTTACGGCAAGGCCGTCAAAGGTCGTGCCGTAAAGCTGCATGTCGCGGTATCCCATCTGGCCTATCTTTGTTTTTTTGAGCTTCCTTTTTACTTCGGCTGCTCTGCAGTAGGAAATGACTTCACCGACCTTTGAAGGGGTGTTCACCACGTCATACACGTACTTGAAAGTATATCCTGCGGAAGCGAGGGCAATGCGCGCGGCGCTGGTGCCGGCCTGATCGGCTGTCGTGACAAGATGCCCGTCTTCGTACCATCCGCAGAGTCCCCACAGCACGAACGGTCTGTGCTTGAACTCTTCAGCTACCTTCATGATGGCATGGGTCGGTATCCATCCGGCGACGCACAGTACCATGGCGTCAAAGTCCTTTCCGCTGAAATATTCAACGGCGCGGTCTATATATGTCTCTTCATAATCGTCCCGGATCGGAAAGAACGGGTACACTTCGGCGCCTGCGGCAGCAAGGTCTTCGCAGGCTTTTCTGCACTTTCTCTCAATGACCTCGACCGGTGTGTTCACCTCGCCGAATCCGGCAAAAGCTATTCTCATTTCTTATAGATCTCCTTCGCGAGTTTTTCTTTTTCCCTGTATTCCCTGTAGAGTTTTGGGTAGTTTCCCTGAGGCCTCTCGAAGACGCAGTCTGTTTCTACCGCGACTGCGGCGGCCGAAGCGCTGCTGCCGTATGCCCCCGCTCCTATTCCAGCGAATATGGCGCTGCCGAGGCATGCGGTCTCGGTCTCTTTCAGTGTGACTACTTTTCTCCCGGTAACGGAGCTCTTGATCTCACACCACAGCCTGCTTCTGGAACCTCCGCCCAGGGAGCGTATCTCCTGCGCATCTGAGCTGATATACTCAAGGAACTCCATGATGGTGTATGAGACAGATTCCATGATGGCCCGGATGAATTGCGGGAGCCCGTGCTTGAGTGTCAGTCCGAAGAATACCCCTCTCATGTCAGGTTCGTTTTCGGGCATGACTGTGCCGCACAGGTGCGGGATGCAGACGACGCCGTCGGAGCCTTCGGATGCTTTCCCGGCCAGTTCATTGATTTCATCGTAATCCATTCCAGCACAGAAATTGGATTTGAACCATTCCAGAGCAGCGCCCGCCGTAGGCGCCCACATGAGCAGGCAGTAAAGCCCCCGGCGCACATAAAACGCCGAGACGGTCAGTCCCTCATGCCAGTCGGGGAATCTGTCGGTCAAGGTGGAAACAGCAAGGGAAGTGCCGGTCATTTCACAGACCAGCCCTTTTTTTACCACGCCGGCTCCTGTAACGGCCGCGATCTGATCAAGGGCGCTTGCCGAAACTTTTATGCCGTTGTACTCTCCGATCAGATCTCCGCTCTCGCACAGCACGGAAAGCTGGCTTTCATCGATCCCGAGAAAGTCAAGCATTTCGGGTATGTATCCGCCCGTTCTGACATTCATCAGAAGGGAAGAGGAGTAAAGGGAACGGGAGGCCGCGAATCTGCCGGTGAGCCTGTATACGATATAGTCTTCCAGAAGCACATAGTGAGCGGTTCTTTTGAATATTCCGGGCCTGTTTTCACGCAGCCACAGGATCTTCGGTGCGGGATATCCGGCAGGTATCTCCGCCTGTCCGGTAAGCTCGTATATTCCCCTGACGGTGAATCTTTCCTCTATTTCCTTTGCCTGGGACGACGCCCTGTTGTCAAGCCATATTATGGCGTTCATCAGAGGCTTTCCGTCCTTATCGAGCATTATCATGGTCTCGCCCTGTGTATCGACAGACAGCGCGTCGATTCGGTATGACGACGATATCCTGTCCAGGACTTCCAGGAAAAGATCAAAGAATCTCTCGGCAGGGAATTCCACGTATTCCCCTTCAGTTATAAGCTCATACCGGGCTGATTCGGTGCACAGGACTTTTCCGTTCTCGTCAAAAAGCCTGGCTTTGAGGGATGTGGTCCCGAAATCAACGCCTAGAAGATTCATCAGTCTTCCTATTTATCCCTTCTTGTCTGCTGAAGAGTATAATGGACATCTTCAGCTTTTTCTTCATCGGTGAATTTTCTCCAGGTGTCGATGACTTTGCCGTCATTGTATTTTCTGTCGTTGACATCTTCCGTGGTGCCCATTACCGTTATGATGATCTGACGGTGACGCGCGCGGACCTGGTCCCAGTCAACGAAGTAGATGTGGGCGAATTCTCCGCCGTCAAGAACTCCGTCCTTGATGGTCATGGCCTCGCTCCTGCCGAAGAAGACCGAGCGGAGGTGCCCGTCAGTGTTCAGGCTGGTCCAGTCGCCGGGCTCATCGACATATCTGCCGAACTGTGTATGTATCGGACCGGGATGCATGTAGGCGTTGTCCTCTGAATAATCAGGTATCAGTTTCTGCATGATCTTCAGAAGATCGTGCTGCAGATACTCAAGATCGTAAACATCTATGTCATGGGAGCATTCCTGTATCATCACCGAGCATGTGGTGTGGTGTGACGCGATCGTCACGGTGCCGTTCTTTATACCCGACTCCTTAACGATGTCGATAACTTCACGGCTGATGTCATGGAACGTCGGCCTCCAGCCTTTGCTCTGTACTTCCAGTTCCTTCTGATAAACTTTGAATTCCATTTCTGTTTCTCCTTTTGCTGTTAAATTGTATTTTGGGTCCGTTCGTCGTAGGCTCTGCGCACTGCGGATATCATTTCTTCAGCCAGTTTCAGCGGATCGCCGGATTTGGCGATGGCGCTGGAACATCCCGAAGCCGACGAACCGGCCTTGATGATATTGTAACAGTCCTCACCTTTGCTTATACCTGCGGAAGGAAAGGGCCTTATATCCGGATTGATATCTCTTATGACTTTTATTACTTCGTCCACATAAGCCTTGTCAGCCGGCCTGCCTGTTCCGATGAGCTCGGTTGGCTCCGCCACAAGAATATCAGGACCCAGTCGGGCGACTGCTTTTACTTCGTCGATGCTGTCCGCGCATACCATGGTAGCGAGCCCAACTTCCTCAGCGCGCCTGACGGCCTCGGCTATCTCCTCAAGGGAAAGCTTGTGCTCGGCATGATTGAGCATGACGCCTACGGCGCCGGCCGCTTTCAGGGCTTCCGGCAGGCTTCTGCCCATACCTCTGCCCACAGGCAGACTGTCCATATGCTGCGAATACACATGTACCTTGTCCGTGTCGACGTTCTGCGCTACCCTGTAGATCTCGGTATCCGGAATGTCAAGGATAACGTTGATCCCGTATCTGTCAGCAAGTTTCTCGAATCCTTTCGCTATATCGACAAGGGTCTCCCCATACATATAGCATTTCGGTCCGAATTCAAAAAACGGCTCGCTTATCTTATATCCCTTCAGCATGACGGTACCTCCCCGTTAAGTCTTTCTCCCACGGCCCCTCCCGGATGGATGACCGCGAACTGCTCGTTTCTGAATCCGGTCTCTTCGATCAGGGCGGTCTGAAGAGTGTGGAAGATAACACACAGCGATGTGGTGGATGTGGTCCCCTGGGAGTTGTACCTGTCAGTCTCCCGGTTCACATACTGCTTCAGCACCACATCCGAGCCCACGGCAAGAGGGCTTTCGGTATTCTCCGTCACGGTTATGACCCTGACGTTCTTTCTTTTGCATATCTCGAGGATCGGGATGAGCTCTTTTGTCTTTCCACCCCTGGACGCGAAGACCATAACGTCGCCGGGCTGCAGGAATCCTGTGGCCCCGTGTACTGCCTCGGCCGGGGATATGAACCTTGCAGGTCTTTCGATACAGCACAGAAGATGAGCCAGGTGCCGGCATGCTATGCCGCTGTGTCCGCACCCGCATGTGCCGATGCGCACCGCGTTTTTCAGAAGATCCACGGCAGCTGAAAATGAGGCCTCGTCAAAGTATTCTTCCATTTTTGCGATGCATTCCGATTCGGTCCTGTATACGGAACGCACCTGTTCCAGCGTTTCTTTATTCATGTTCACCTTCCCGGTCTTCAAACATTCTGTTGATATGCCAGACCGTTTCATTCACAAGTATATCTCCGCCTTCATGGCCTGTCACCCCGCTTGACACATACGCGGAGTAATGACTTCCTTTTTCGGCTTTTTCCGTAGGAAGATAACCGTCGTCGCCGCAGGCCAGCTGTATGATAAAGGTCTGTTTTGCGAGGCTCCTCGCCCTGATCCTGTTTCCGTAGTTGAGAAAGAGCTCAAAGGGATTTGTGGCGACGGCGATGTCGCCGAACCGCAGTATATGGATCTCCTCTTCAAAGCTCCTGACCCTTTTCTGGAACTCATATCTCGCGATGGAACCGGCGTATACGTGCATTTCAGCGCTGTCGTCAAAAGTCATGATGCGTCCCTTGTTCTCTTCCATGTACTTCCTGATCCTGTTCTCAGCCTCCAGGTATTCGGATTCCGTGACACGCCGCAGCGGGAGAGTGAGGCTGAAGGTCTCATGCATCAGCACCGCGCTGCTTTTTATCTCGCTTTCCGGGATCTCTTCGAAAACGGATATGAGCTCATT
>JAFTCY010000137.1 GCA_017454465.1 Clostridia bacterium | reverse complement strand
TGTGTGAATCCGTCTGTTTCTATTCCCATCACTCTTGCCACACGGTTGATGATAGCCGCGATCTGGGCTCTCTTCAGCGTGCCGTCCGGTGAGAACTTGCCGGAGCCTGTTCCGTTGATGATGCCGAGAGCGTTCGCCGCGAGAACAGCCTTGTCAGTGGTATCGGTGAACGCGACCGGATTGATCGAAAGTCCCTTTTCAGCGATTATATCATCGATACTCTTGCCTGCTGCCTTCTCGAGAAGGTTAACGAACATCTGGGCAACAGCGCCTCTGGTAACGGGAGATGTGTAGTTAGCCTGGAGGTTCCCGGGAACCAGTCCCTCTTTGATACCTGCTTCAACTTCCGCCAGAGCCCAGCCCGATACGCCGTCAAGGTTGGGCCCCGCATTTGCAGTCGTGTCTGCAGTCCCCTCCGTCTCAGCATTGCCAGACGCATTTGGATCGCGGAGTATCACAGTATTAAGACTTGTATTGGTGGGTTTAAGATATTTCTGGTTCGGCGGGTTGTCTTTAAGATATTTGCCCCAGACGATGCCTCCCGTAATCCCGTTATCAGTCTTCACGTCCTGTTCCGCCAGCGACAGGCATGTATTCGATGTCGCGCTGACCCGAAGGAAGGCGATACCGAATTCTGCGCCGTCGACAATAGCTTTGGCTCGCTCCGCCTTCCTGGGATACAGGTTCTCCCACGGTATCGCAATAAGGCCCTGGAGCCCATCCTCACCTACCTCCCCAGGATCAACATTTATCTTTGCCGGAATGTCCAGCAGCGCAGCTGCGGAAGTAGTGGCACCGGGTTCAGAGATCCTCGTACCAGTCGACCAGTCATCAAATGACAGCCCCCAGACATAGAGGAAAGGGTTGTACCATATGTGTTCCATGAAAACAGTTGCGCCTTCACCGGGATCGTCGACCGAATCCGCAGGCTGGATCCAGAAATGACAGCCGTCTCCTCTCTGTGCCGACGGATAACCGTTCAGATCATAGTCTTTCGTCCTGAATGCGAAGTAGAAATATGTGTCATCCCAGCGCATATACAGGTCTATAGGGTTGTCTTCAGGTTTCCACGAAGGCCGCCCGTTAGGTCCGGTGCCTGCTGTGCCTACTCCGTCACCCATGGCTTTATCTTCATAATCTGTGGCATAGAACTGCCACAGATATACGTTCTCTGAAGCGGAAGTGATATTCGATATTACCGGATCTCCCCAGGACTCGTCGATATATTCCATGTTTGGCTGAGTATAAGTCCTTTCAGCTTCAACCACGACACCGAAAGCGGCATTGGCGGAAGCTGCAAGAATCAAAGCTGTGGCAGTCAAAAGCAATAACCTGAGCAGAATTTTCATTTTTCCCTCCGTTAAGCAAACATCCACCCGTTTTGAGGGTGGATGCCTATCAGGTTTACAACCTAATTATTTAAGAGCGTTGAGACCTCTGTATGTAATCAGGATCGCCTGCTCTGTGGTCAGATCTCCGCCGGGGTTGAACCTTCCGCTGCCTACACCGTTGATGACGCCTGCGTGTACCGGCCAGCCAAGTTCTGTGTCTGCCCACTTGTAGTTGTCGGTTATGTCATTGAATTCATGTGTGTATCCGGCAGTCTCGATTCCCATGACTCTTGCGACGCGGTTGATGATTGCCGCGATCTGGGCTCTCTTCAGCGTGCCGTCCGGTGAGAACTTGCCGGAACCTGTTCCGTTGATGATGCCGAGAGCGTTCGCCGCCAGAACAGCCTTGTCTGTTGTATCAGTGAAGACGCCTTCATTGATGGTAACACCTTTTTCGGCCATAATGCCATCGATGCTCCTGCCGGCGGATTTTTCGAGAAGGTTCACGAACATCTGGGCGACCGCTCCTCTCGTTACGGGAGAGGTGTAATTTGCCTGAAGGTTAGAAGGAACCAGTCCCTCTTTGATACCTGCTTCCACCTCGGTCAGCGCCCAGTTCGATACTCCGTCAAGGTTAGGTTCTGTAAAAGCTGCTGTATCAGTACCCTGAGCTTCTCCGGGAATGCCCCTCGCCGGGTCGTAAAGGATCACAGTATTAACGCTCTGGGGTTTCTGACCGTATTCCACGAGAGTTTTGCCCCACGCAAGCCATCCGGCATATCCTTCGTCATACAGGCTTATGCTGCTTACTCTCATGACTGTCATTCCGAATTCAAATCCGTGCAGATCCTTGTTTTTGAGGCCGTAATGTGTCAGTGGGATCTTTATCGTACAGTGAAGTTCGTCCCTTCCGTCATCGAACTGGATGATCTGCGGAGGCTCGTCAAGGAGGTCTGCAGCATATCCCCAGCCTGTAGTCCAGTCATCGAACTGGAGATCCCAGTAATAGAAACACCTTTGCGCTGCAGCGTTTCTATCCTCTGCAGACATATTATCAGAACACCCATCCTCACCGTACGGATCGGTCATATCAGCCAGCGGCTGGAGCCACATATGGATTCCGTCGCCTCTGTGTTCTTCTTCTCCGCCGGCACCTCCCGTTATGTGCTCGTCGTGAGTCCTGAACCCTATGTATATATTCTTATCGTCGTAAAGGAAATACATCCAGAATGCGGAATCCTCTGGAACTATCGTTGTCCTGCCGTTCGGTCCAGTGCCCTGAGTCGTGTAGTAGCAGGTATCTATGAATTCCTGCCAGTATTTTACAAGTTCAGCGTTGGGATTGTCTTTTGTAACATAAATCGACGGCTCGCCCCAGGAATCGTCTATCTCATCCATATTGGGAGCCTTGTCGGTCTTTCGTCCGTAGGCTACTTCTCCCACAGCGGCGCTGGCGGTCACTGCAAGAATGAGCAGCAAAACGGCAGATATGATCAGCAATGATATCTTTTTCACTTTGGTATCCACGCTTTCCTAATTATACACCAATTATCTTAATTATGACAGTGTTTTTATCTGCTTCGGTTCATTTTAGAGCACCCAGTGCCCTGTAGGTAATAAGGATAGCCTGCTCCGTGGTCAGGTCTCCGCCCGGGTTGAACCTGCCGCCGCCTACGCCGTTGATGACGCCTGCGTGCACCGGCCAGCCAAGCTCTGTGTCTGCCCACTTGTAGTTGTCGGTGATGTCGTTGAATTCATGTGTGAATCCGTCTGTTTCTATTCCCATCACTCTTGCCACGCGGTTGATGATAGCAGCGATCTGGGCTCTCTTCAGCGTGCCGTCGGGTGAGAATTTGCCTGATCCTGTTCCGTTGATGATGCCGAGAGCGTTCGCCGCAAGAACGGCTTTGTCCGTGGTGTCAGTAAAGGCACCTTCGTTGATGGCAACGCCTTTTTCGGCCATTATGTCATCTATACTCTTGCCCGCGGCTTTTTCGAGAAGGTTCACGAACATCTGGGCGACAGCGCCTCTCGTTACGGGAGATGTGTAGTTTGCCTGGAGGTTCTCGGGAACCAGTCCTTCTTTGATACCGGCTTCGACTTCAGTAAGCGCCCATGCTGATACGCCCTCAAGGTTGGGTGCGGTTTCAGCTGTTGTGTCTTCGGTTTCAGGAGATGTCGTGTCCTCCTGTTCGGATGCCTTTGCAGTCTCGGAATCACGCAGGATTATCGTATTAAGACTTGTGTTTGTCGGTTCAGCATAATGCCCGGTTCCGGTATTGGGTTCTGATTTTTTCCAGTATTTTCCCCAACAGAGCCCGCCGGCATATCCGTCATCATCCACGGTAATCCCGTTATGGTCAGTACAGGTCGCGGATGTTGCACTGACCCTCAGGAATGCAATCGCGACCTCGCTGCCGTCAACCAGAAACTCTTTGATCTCCCGCTTTGAATTGAGCAGGAAATCCCACGGAATCGCTGCTATGGCGTGAAAGCAGTCTTCACCCACATCATTGGGATCCACATTGACTATAGGACGCGGATCGAGAGCCTGGGCCGCGTTTGTTGCCCCCATGTGCTCAGGATCATAGTTGCCTATTGACGTGCTCCAGTCATCAAACCCAAGAGTCCAGCAATACCAGTACGGATTATACGAAGCGTGGTTATAGTTCACTGTTCCGCCTACCGTCGGGTCCTGAACATATTTTGCGGGTTCGATCCAGAGCTGAACTCCGTCACCGTGATGCCCAAGTCCGTGTCCGCGAAGATCGTAATCGGTGGCAACAAGTCCAAAATACAGATATGTATCATCCCAGCGCAGATACAGATCCATTGGCTCATCTTCAACGGGAAGTGAAGCTCTGCCGTTAGGACCCGAGTTTCCGCCGAACACCATTATTTCATTTTGCATGAATGAGTAAAACTTCCACAAATATGTGTTTTCAGACGCTGAAGTTATGTTGGTGGCTACCGGTTCCCCCCAGGATGAATCGATAAACTGGAGATTCGGTTGCTCTTCTGTCTTATATGCTTCCACCACGACTCCGAAAGACGCATTGACGACAGCCGCCAGGGACGCAAGAAGCACAGCTGCAACAATAAGGATAAATACCTTTTTCATGGCGCAAACTCCTTCAAAATACGGTTATGGTGCACCGCACAAAAAGCAGGTGCACCATAACATATAAGATATTCAAATGATTATTTCAGAGCACCGAGAGCTCTGTAGGTGATGAGTATCGCCTGCTCTGTGGTCAGGTCTCCGCCCGGGTTGAACCTTCCGCCACCTACGCCGTTGATGACGCCTGCATGCACCGGCCAGCCAAGCTCGGTGTCTGCCCACTTGTAGTTGTCGGTGATGTCGTTGAATTCATGTGTGAATCCGTCTGTCTCTATCCCCATCACTCTTGCCACGCGGTTGATAATAGCCGCGATCTGGGCTCTCTTCAGCGTGCCGTCCGGTGAGAACTTGCCGGAACCTGTTCCGTTGATTATGCCGAGAGCATTAGCTGCGAGAACGGCCTTGTCTGTGGTATCGGTGAACGCGTCAGGATTGATCGATAGTCCCTTTTCAGCGATTATGTCATCGATGCTCTTGCCGGCTGCCTTCTCGAGAAGGTTCACGAACATCTGGGCAACAGCGCCTCTCGTTACGGGAGATGTGTAGTTTGCCTGGAGATTCTGGGGAACGAGTCCCTCATTGATACCGGCTTCCACCTCGGTCAGCGCCCAGCTCGATACTCCGTCAAGGTTGACTTCTACATCAGCAGTTGTATCGTCTGTAGTAACAGGTTCTGTCTCCGGATGCTGAGGAATAGTCTCTCCGGGGTTGTTTTCGTCATAGATCGGAGGAGCGTTTATCGGAGCAACGGTTTCAAGAGGCTGATTCTCAACTGCAGGATCGTCGAGAACCAGTGTGATAACGTGCTCAAATCCCCACTGGAGATATCCTGCATATCCCAGGTCGCGGGAAGTCCTTGACGAGATCCTCATGAACGCAAGTGCAAGCGGCAGCCCGTCTTTTACATCGCTCTTTCTGATGCCGATCTCGGTGAACGGGATCTTGACGATAGCGGTCAGTATTCCGTTGTCAACTTCAAGGAAGGGCTCGAGCATTTCAGCAAGTTCGCCGTACTGAACGGTCCAGTCATCGATATCAAGAGTCCAGTACATTGTGTACATACCCTGATCGTAGTGCTCGTACGGGTCAAGAACGCCGTTCCTGTGCTTTATCCACATCTGGCATCCATCACCGGACCATTTCGGGCTCGCGCCGCAGGGTTCCTCATCAGGTGACACTATAGCGAGATACAGGTTCTTTGCGTCCCATTTGCAGTAGAAGTCGAAATCACTTTCTTCTGCATATATGTAGTCCTTGCTCTCAAGATATGTCTGGAGCATGCTCTGACCAATATTCGGATTGGGCTTTTTGGGATCCCAGTAATTGTAAAGAACTGCTTCAGGCAGGTCCTTGCTTACGTGGATCAGAGGCTCTCCCCAGGATTCATCGATCTTTTCAAGGTTCGGTTCTGCGTCAGCCTTGGGGATGTACAGAATCCTTGCGTACGGGAGATCGTCTGCAGCAACTGTTATTCCCATACCGAAGCAGGAAACAACGAAGAGAGCTGTCAGGATTACGGCGATCAGCTTTTTCATTCTGTTTCTCCTTTTCAAGAATAAAGAGTTTTTCGTTTTATCTCAAAGCGCCAAGCGCTCTGTAGGTGATAAGAATAGCCTGTTCCGTGGTCAGGTCTCCGCCCGGGTTGAACCTGCCGCCGCCTACGC
>JAFTCY010000136.1 GCA_017454465.1 Clostridia bacterium | reverse complement strand
CGGAGGATATACCGTACCCGTGATCAACGGAGTCTGACTTTGATGTCGGGATAGTTCCGTCCGGAAGGATCTTTATTTCCTTATCCGTGCTGTTTTCACAGTCGATCATAATATGATCTTCATTCGTGGATATGCGCAGCGACAGAGACTTTTCGCGCTCCGGCTCCATTTCTCTGCATGCTTCAAGCGCGTTTTCAAGCAGATTTGTCAGCAGGATACACAGATCTTCATCCCTGACAGGCAGTTTCTGGCCGGCGCGGATCTCGGCCTGCACCGGGACTTCATCGGCTTTTGCCAGATTCAGATAATGTCCGGCAATCGCATTGATGATCATATTGTCGCAGTATTTCCCGGAAGGGAGCGCCTCTGCTTTTGCGAGCAGGGCCCGGATGTAATCCGCCGCGCGTCCGTTTTCTCCTTCAGACAGCATTTCATTGAGAAGTGTCAGATGGTGCTGTATTTCATGCCGCTGCCGCCGCGTTTCCTCCTGAGATTGCTGCATGATCTCCAGATTCTCAGCCGCGTAGCGTTCTCTGAGGGTCACCGCCTGCAATTCGGCGTCTCTGAGCGCCATACTGTTTATGAGTTCAAGCACCGCATGAATAAAGCACAGGATCAAAAGCCAGATACAGAGATATTTGACGAGATGGTAAAGAGAAGGATTTGCGCCGGACAGATTTATAAAAGCGGCACCAAGATTCTGCGCGAACTTTCCTTTTACAAGCATGGAGAAGCACCATGCGAGGACGATGACCGGAACCGACCAAAGCATATAAAGAAACAAACGGCGCAGATCATGGTTTCCTTTCACCGCGTCAACTGCCGCGACGATGAGAAGCAGCAGAACGGCGCAGGGCAAGATCCAGGCTGTCATTATCTGCATCTGACTGACCCAGTTCAAGTTGTTCAATCCAGCGAAGAAAAGCGTCAGAACGGCGGCGGTGGTCAGACCGGGAACAGCAAGCAGCACAAGACGCCATTTTTTGGAAAGACGATACCAGAGCATCCAGATCATCGCCGCCTGCGGCAGTATCGTGCATAACCACGTAGCGGCAGGCGATTTGAGCAGTTCCATGACACCGTAACTGTAAGATGCGGTATGGTCAAACGACATAGACAGTGCGCAAAAAGCCAGAATGATCAGTCCCGGATCGCTTCTTTTTTTCCACAGACCCAGCAGGAACAGACTGAGAAGCAGTGCGGCCGCCGCAAAATAAATCCCTGCAGGAAGCGCATCACCCGCGATCGGCCCCGTGTTTTGTGACAGATAATGGATCGAATCGGGGTAGAGCGTCAGCTTCGGCATACGGCTCAGCCGGTTTTCGCTGCCCTGAAACTGGACAACCATTGTAAGCTGCGCCGACTGCGTCAGGTCCACCCGAAGCTGACCGGTAGCGGAGGCCTTTATATACCCGGTGGAATCGAAATGTCCATCGGCATATCGGCCGGAGGGTGAGTATATGACCCGCCCGTCACGCAAAAACACGCAGTCGGAAGAATTTGCGTTGATTATAAGCAGCGATTTATCCGTCACCGGTTCCGTAACGTCGGTTTTACAGATCACCGTGGTATCAACGCCGCCGACCGGAAGGACACCGCCATCCGGCACAAGGACCGTCCCGTCTTCCAGGGTAAAGTTCCAGCGCGCCGGATCGTTATCCGGACCGATCTCGAAAGACTTCATCGGAGTGATCGCAACCTGATGATACAAAGCGCAAGCTGCGATGACGATCAGAAATAAAACGATTCCGATGGCCAAAGACAAATGATTTAATGATCGCCCGCGTGATCCGATTCTATTTTTTCTCATCCTAACCGTACTGCTTCTTTCCTAATAATATTGATGCACCAGTGTAGCACAGAATTACGAAAAATCCAATATCCATTTGTGAATAACTGCCCCCATCTTTGAGATAAAGGCAGATTTTGTATCATCCGGAAGGCCGGTATATCCTGCAAAACCATATAATTATTCGGGCGGCAGCCGGTTTTTGATTCCGTGGGAAGCCAAGCAGTTCGCTGTGATATGAAAATTTATGCATCGGTTTTTGTGGAATTGTACTATCCTCTCGCTTTATTTGCTGTTAAAATTGTTAGAAAAGCAGACAATAAATTGGGGCAGCCGTATTGAAATAAAATGCATTTTGGTGTATAAATATTTATAATATATTAATTTAACCAATGAACTAATCGTTTCTGCCAGGGATCATAACCATGAATTCGAAAACAGTTCTGTATATTCTGAAGAGAATAGGCCTTGCCATCCTCACCATCTGGGTCGTCATAACGGTGACCTTTTTTGTCATGCATGCCGTGCCCGGCGGCCCGTTCATGGGCGAGAAAGCCATCTCTCCAGCGGCCCTCAAAGCTCTTGAGGTCAAGTACGGGATGGACAAGCCGGTCTTTGAACAGTATCTGACATACCTGAAGGATGTGGTCACCAGGTTCGACTTCGGGCCTTCGCTGAAGCAAAGAGGCAGGATGGTCACGGAAGTCATCGGAGACGGCATGAGGATCAGCGCGAGACTGGGACTCATCGCTGCGGGGATAGCCCTGGTGAGCGGCGTCGTTCTCGGAGCGGTGGCTGCCCTGAAGAGGAACAAATTCATAGACAAGGCGATCATGGTGCTTACTACGGCTCTGGTCTCCATGCCGTCGTTCATCATAGGCACGCTGCTTCTGATCCTTTTCGTCATTACGCTGAAATGGCTGCCGGGCAACGGGGCCTCCGCCGGAGGACTGGTGCTGCCGGTCATCACCCTGTCCCTCTATCCGGCCGCGTATATAACGAGACTTACCCGTTCGTCCATGCTTGACGTCCTCGGGCAGGATTACATCAGGACCGCCAAGGCAAAGGGCGTGTCAAAATGGAAGATCATCTTCGGCCACGCGATGAAGAACTCCCTTATCCCGGTCATCACGTATTTCGGACCGATGATCGCGTATATCGTAACGGGATCCATCGTCGTGGAACAGATATTCGCGGTTCCTGGCATCGGAAGGACTTTCGTGTCCTGCATCATAAACAGGGACTACCCCATGATCATGGGAACGACCATCATCCTTGCGACGCTGATAGTTATAATGAACCTTGTGAGCGACATCCTGTATAAGGTTGTTGACCCGAGGATCAATTTTGACTGATGGGGGGGAGGAGAGCAATGAGCAACGATCCGAAACATCGCTTCAATCCGTTCTCAATGCATGTGAACGTTGATGACTTCATCCCCGCCACCGACGAGGAAAAGGAATACATAGTCCAGATGAGACCGTCCACCACGTTCTTCCGGGACGGGGTAAGGCGCCTGTGCAGGAACAAGGTGGCCCTCATCAGTTTCATAGTGATAGTGATCATCACCCTGTCCGCCATATTCATCCCGCTTTTCTGGCCGTACAGCTACGAGCAGATGCTGGGTGTGGTGCCCGGAAAGCCGGTGGATCCTTCATACAACAATCTGCAGCCTTTCGCCTACGGCAAGACTGAGCAGAAGATCATAGAAGAGGGCGGGAGCGTGTTCCCCCACATATTCGGCACGGACTCCAGCGGAAGGGACTACTTCATCCGCGTGGTATACGGCACGCGCATATCACTGGCCGTAGGCTTCTTCGCGTCTCTCATAGTTCTGATCATAGGCATCGTGGTGGGCTCGGTATCGGGCTACATCGGGGGAAAAGTGGACCTCGTCATAATGAGGATAGTGGATATAATCTACTCTCTTCCGGACATGCTAATGGTGATCCTTCTCGCTTCCGTGCTCCGGCAGACCATCGGGGACGCCCTTGAGGGTACGGTGCTTGAGAGGATCGGTTCGAACATCATCAGTCTTTTCATAGTATTCGGCATCCTGTACTGGGTGTCCATGGCGCGTCTGATAAGAGGCCAGATCCTGTCCCTCAGGGAGCAGGAATACGTCATGGCCGCGAAAGCCACGGGCGCCAGGCCTTTCTGGATCATAAGGCACCACCTGATCCCCAACTGTATCAGCGTGGTGATAATATCGACGGCCCTGCAGATCCCCAACGCAATATTCACCGAGAGCTTCCTTTCATTCGTCGGACTGGGCGTCAACGCTCCCATGCCGTCACTGGGCTCTCTGGCGTCAGATGCACTGAACGGTATCTCCTCTTATCCGTACAGGCTTATAATCCCCGCGCTGGTCATATCGCTCATAGTGCTGTCGCTGAACCTGTTCGGTGACGGGCTGCGCGACGCGTTCGACCCCAAGTTGAAGTCCTGAGGAGGAAGATCATGAGTCATTTGCTTGAAGTCAAAGATCTTCATACGTCATTTTTTACCGACGAAGGCGAAGTCCGGGCGCTCAACGGCGTTTCTTTCTTCCTTGACAGGGGGAAGGTGCTGGGCATCGTGGGAGAATCCGGTTCCGGAAAATCAGTGACCGCCTATTCGATACTCCAGATCCTAGCCGACACAGGCAAGATAGTGGGGGGCTCCATCAAGCTTGACGGAGTCGAGCTCGTGGGAGCGGGGGAGAAGACCATGCGGGAGGTCCGCGGCAACCGGATCTCCATCATATTCCAGGATTCCATGACGTCACTCAATCCCACATATACCGTGGGGCACCAGATCATGGAAGCCATAATGCTTCATACCAACAGAAACAAAAAAGAGGCTTATGAGCGAGCCATAGAGATGCTCAAACTGGTCAATGTCAACGAGCCGGAGAGAAGGATGCGCCAGTATCCCCACGCTTTCTCCGGAGGCATGCGCCAGAGGGTAATGATCGCCATGGCTCTTGCCTGTGAGCCCGACATACTTATCGCCGATGAGCCGACCACGGCTCTTGACGTGACGATACAGGCCCAGATCCTGGACCTTATGAGGTCATTGCAGGAAGAGCTGGGGATGGCCATCATAATGATCACCCATGACCTGGGAGTCGTAGCCCAGATGTGTGACGAGGTCATAGTCATGTACGCCGGAATGATCTGCGAGCAGGGAACTGCCGACGAGATCTTCTACCGGCCGTGCCATGAATACACCAAGGGGCTCATGAGGTCCATTCCCACAGTGGGAAACGAGGACGAGAAGCTGAAGCCTATCTCGGGGACACCCATAGATCTTCTGAATCTGCCCGCGGGCTGCCCCTTCGCGCCCAGATGCGAGAACGCAATGAAGATATGCCTGCGCGAGAAATGCCGGAGGATGGAGATAAACGAGAATCATCTGGCGGCGTGCTGGATGAACGTAAAGAAACTGTCTGAACAGGATGATCAACCGGTTCTGGAATAAGGATGTGTTTGCGATGACAGAAAGAAACGAAACTCCCCTGGTGGAGGCAAGGCACCTGAAGAAGTATTTCCAGGTGAACGTCGGCGCTTTCAAGACTGCCCCGCTCAAAGCGGTGAACGACGTGTCATTCTCGATCATGAGAGGCGAAACGCTGGGAATGGTGGGAGAGTCGGGATGCGGAAAGACGACTGTCGGCCGTACGCTGCTTCAGCTCTACAAGCCCACAGGCGGCGAGATCATATATGACGGGGAAAAGATAGAGTCCCCCGCCAGCCTGAAGAAATTCAGAACAAAGGCGTCGATGGTGTTCCAGGACCCGTACTCGTCCCTGAACCCCAGGATGACTGTCATGGACATTATTGCCGAGCCCCTGGATGTCCACAAGCTGTGCAGGACCAAGGAGGAAAGAAGGGAAAGGGTGCTCCAGCTGATGGATTACGTCGGGCTGAACAGCGAGCACGCCTCCCGTTACGCCCATGAGTTCTCCGGAGGTCAGAGGCAGAGGATAGGTATCGCGAGAGCCCTCGCGGTAAAACCTGAATTCATGGTCTGCGACGAGCCGGTATCCGCTCTTGACGTCTCCATCCAGGCCCAGGTCATAAATATGTTTGACGAGCTGCAGGACAGGCTCGGCCTGACATACCTTTTCATAGCCCATGACCTGCTGGTGGTGCGGCACATCAGCGACAGGATCGCCGTTATGTACCTAGGGAAGATGGTGGAGCTTGCCAGTGCGGGCGAGATCTATGACAGACCGCTTCATCCGTACACCAAATCCCTTATCTCCGCCGTCCCGCTTCCGGATCCCGAAAAGGCAAGGGCCAACAGAAGGATCATACTTAAAGGCGATATTCCAAGCCCTCTCAGGGCCCCGTCGGGATGTCCCTTCAGGACCAGGTGCGCCTACGCCACAGAGGCGTGCGCCGAGTCCATGCCCGAGCTCAAAGACGTATCCGGCGGGCACCTTGTCGCCTGCCACAGAACGGCTGAGATAAATGACTGAAAAAGATTGTTGCAGCCGGGTTCCCGGCTGTGAGAATATATTTCAATATGCAATTTTATAAGGAGGAATTCCCATGAAAAAAGTATTAAGCCTTGTACTTGCTCTGCTTTTCGTCGCTTCATTCGTCGCGGCCTGCGCTCCGAGTGAACCCAAACCGGCAGAACAAAAACCTACAGAGATCAGTGTATGTCTAGCTTCCGAGCCCGACACCATTGACCCCGCTCTCAACTCCGCAGTTGACGGCGCAACCCTGATCGCGCACCTGTTCTCCGGCCTCTCAAAATGGGATCTGGACAACAGCGGCAAACTGGTCATAGTTCCTGACGCTGCAAAAGAACTTACCAAGGGCGTTGTGAACGATGACGGCACCATTACCTACACCTACACGCTGAGAGACGGACTCAAATGGTCCGACGGCCAGGACGTAAAGGCTTCCGATTTCGTGTTCGCATGGAACCGCGCCGCTTCCGCAGCCCTGGGCGCTGACTACGGCTACATGTTCGACGTTGTCAAGGGATACGATGAAGTTTCCGCTATCGATGATGACGGAAATCCCGTAAATCCCGATGCAAAGCTTGCAGCCGAGGCAGTTGACGACAAGACCATCAAGGTAACTCTTACAACAGATGTCGCATACTGGAACGAGCTCCTCGCATTCCCGACCTACTTCCCGGTACGTGAAGACGTGGTCGCCAACGAGAACTGGGCAACAGACCCCTCCACCTATGTGTCCAACGGCGCATACAAGCTTGCTTCCTGGGCTCACAACAGCCTGATCACCCTTGAAAAGAACGCATCCTTTGTTGACGCCGCTGAAGTCACCATGGACAAGATCAATTTCTATCTTTCCGACGACGCCAACAACATGCTTGCCAACTTCAAGAAGGGCGACTGGCAGCTTATCGACGACGTTCCCACCAATGAGATCGCTTCCCTGAAGACTGAATTCCCCACCGAGTTCAAGATCGCAGGTCAGATCGGTACATACTATGTATGCTGGAACATCAACGAGAACATACTTCCCGCCGGCTCCGCGCTTACCGGAAATGACGCAGAAGCAGCGCGCGAAGAGATCAGGAACGCCATAAGCCTGCTCTTCGACCGCAACTACATCGTCAATGACATAGCTCAGGGCGGACAGGTACCCGCCTCCTCATTCGTTGCCATGGGTCTTACCGACGCGGACGGCACCGAATTCTACAAGAACGCGGGTCCTTCATCCTCGTTTGCTGGTTACTATGACGTCGCGGACAGCGCGTACACGGACAACTTCAACAAGGCAATCGAGATCCTGAAGAAGTACTATACATACGACGGAGCCAAGTTCACTGACTTCCCGACCATGACCTACCTGTACAATACCAGTGAAGGACACAAGGCCATCGGCGAATATCTCCAGAGCGTGCTTGCCGGGATCGGCATCACCATGAACCTGGAGAACCAGGAATGGAACACCTTCCTCAACACACGTAAGGAAGGCAACTACTCCATCGCCCGTAACGGATGGCTTGCCGACTACAACGACCCCATCAGCTTCCTCGACATGTGGACGACAGTATCCGGCAACAACGACGTACAGTTCGGCAAGGGTGCTTCCGCCGCGGTCAAATTCTACAGCCTTGACCTCACCGGATACGGGATCGACGTTAAAGTCGAGAACGGAACCTGGGCTGAAACATATGACGTTCTTATCAGCAATATCAAGAAGTGCGCGGATGTGACAACACGCTACGCGCTCATGCACATTGCCGAGGATATGCTCATGAAGACCGGATGCCTCTGCCCGCTTTACTTCTACACCGATCTCTACATGATCGATGACAGCGTCCACGGCTTCTTCTCAAATCCTCTCGGATACAAGTACTTCATGTACACGACTATCGAAAAATAAGACAGCAGTCTGTTCTTCTGAATAAACTGTTTGGAGACCAACCAACCGAAAAGGCCTGAGCCGGCGTTTAAACCGCCTGCCCGGGCCTTTTTGATATTCAGCTGATCGATGATGCCTATTTTTCCGTGCCGAACAGTACTTTGCTGAACAGGACGGAAGTCTTCTCTTTCCCGAATTCCTTCACGAACACGTCTGTGGAGGGGCCGCCCTTGTCCAGGAGCCCTTTCGCGTATTCAGAGGCCTTCTTTTCCTTCAGTTCCCGGTCAAATTCCGCAGGGGATTCTTCCGCCAGCAGGGCGGACAGATACTCAGATGCCAGGCTGTCGAACCTGTCTGAGATCTTTTTGCCCTTGAATGAAACGCTTTCCGGGAGTTTTATCCCGTCATACCAGTGGGCGCCCGGATTTCTCAGCGGAAGATCATTGTACTTTTTTACGACTGACCGGACCTTTCCGAAAGAACGGGGCTGCGCCAGAGTGTCATAAAGTTCGGTAATGAGAACATCGCTTCCGAAGGCCTTTATCCTGTCGTAAGAGTACAGGGGAAGATCCTTTTCTTTCGGGTTGATGATCACGGTATCCATTTTCATGAGTCCCAGCATTCCTTTCGCGGTCATGACGGATACATGTCCGAGTCCTTCCGCGTCAAATGCCCTGATATGGAATTTCATGCCTTTTGCTTTGAGATCCGAAAAACCGCATGTGTCCTTTTCTGAGAGCCTGTGCTGTTTTCCTATTATTTCCAGCAGTTTGTCAGTCATTGATCTGATTCCTTTCCAGTCTGAAAGATTCAAGGCCTGCCTTTTTCAGGATGACAGCGCCGAAGAGGAAAGCGCCCTGACCGGCTATATTGACTCCTTCAGCGATCCAGTTCATGGCAGATCCTGTAAAGTCTCTGGTCGACAGATACCCCATGCCGAGGGAGCACACGAAGGAGACCGCGAACAGAACGATCGCCAGCGGCTTTTTCATTTTTGCCGAAACTATGCTGAGGCCCGTGTTCATCATGCCCAGTCCGGCTACCATGAGCCCCACGAAGATGAATGTTCCCTTGAAGACCGGCGGGATCACCGCTGCCAGGGCGCCCTTTGAGGACTGCCTGTGGACAAGCATCGCGACGACGCCGAGTCCCGCCAGCAGAAAACCGATGGACTGGACAGGGAAGAACATCGCGTTGAGAGGCTCAAAATCACAGACTCCCAGGGCGTACAGAAGCTTGTATCCTGCCTTCAGCGCTCCGGCAAAGATAACGTCGATGGTCCCCGCGGCGAACAGGGCGAAGGCCCCCTTGCTCATTTTACTGTACAGTCCCCGCTGAAGGATCACGGCACCGGCGGCGAACAGGATGACGGGGATGAAATCCGCCAGAGCCATTGCGACTGAGTATTCCTTCATTTCTTTTTCTCCGCGCTTTCTTTCCTGTTCAGATGGTAGACCGGGAGCAGAGGTATGATTATGGGCGTTTTGTCCGCGTAATCGTTATACTCACTGTTGCTTCCATATCTGCCCATCTGCCTCTTTTCAAGCCTCTGGGCCCCGTTGAACATGATGAAGATGATGCATACGAGGGCGATCACCGCCATTATCCACTGTCCGGCGCTGTTGAATCCGGTGGTGCCTGATACGAACACGCCGATCCAGAATATGATCTCACCCAGGTAGTTGGGGCATCTTACGATCCTGTAGAGGCCTTTCGTGGCCACCATGTCGGGCCTTTCCTTTTTCTGTTCGGATTTCTGTCTGTCCGCCACGGACTCGAGTATAATGCCGAAAACAGATATAGCGATGCCTATGAGCGGGACCGCTATGTCTTTTGCCCCGTTCATGTATCTGAAGAGCATGGGACTGAGCTGGGCCGTATACAGAGCCGAGACTACCAGCCAGATCGTGATAAGAACGAATACGGGCATCTTTTTGTCATTTCCGGTGGCTTCCTTCAGGGTCTTCCTGTAAGCCGCGTTCTTAAGCTCCCTTGCAAGAAGGAACCCGGACAGCCTGGCGCCGTAGGCGATGAAAAGCGCCGTCTGCAGTATCGCGAGCCAGAGGACTCCCGATGTGGCGTTATTGGCCAGGCAGATGATGAGCACTGCGACAGATCCGCCGGCGATGGCGAATCCGTATCCTATGGAAAGAAAATACACGAATTTTTTGAAGCCTACGGCGCAGAGGACCGCGCATACGGCGAATATGATTCCGAGAAGAGGCCAGTACATCTTATTTGCCCTCCCTGCCGAAGTATTCTTTTAGGTAGGCCGCGAAGCTTTTGTCGCCGACTTTGGTGTCTCCCACCAGATCGTGGCTCAGTGTCCATCTCGAGAACAGAATGATGTCGTGCTTGCCTGCCTTCTTGATCTTGGGAAGGTTGGCGAGTATGCCGAACAGCCAGATGGGCGCCCATTTGATCTTCGTGGGCTTGCCTGCCGCCTTGAAGCACATGTCGGCCATTTCCTCGTATGAGTATGTTTCCTTTCCGCCTACATTGTAGGTTACGTTTCTGTCGTTCATGTGCTCTGCTATGAAGTCCGCGAAGTCGGGACAGTCCACCACGTTGGCCTTCACCTGACCGTATCCCTTGAGAAGCTGCATCTCGCCCTTCTCGACATAGGGCCTGAAGACCTTCGCGATGTCATAGAAGTACCCGGTGGGACGGTAGATGATCCAGTCCACCGGACCTTTTTTCAGTTCTTCTTCCACAAGGTATTTCGCGTGGAGCATCGGCACTTTTTCAGCCCCGGGCTCGTCACAGGAAATGACGGAGATGTAGTTGAATTTTTTTACTCCCGCTTTCTTTGCTTCGGAATACAGGTTCATGTTTCCCTGGTAGTCGATGTCATAAGCTGTGAATTTTGTGGAGGCACCGGTGAGCCCCATGGTTGTGATGACCACATCGACTCCGTCACAGATCCCCTTCAGTGTCGACGGGTCCGTGGCATCGATGGATCTGAAGGTGTATTTTCCCTCAGTTCCTTCCACCGGTCTTTCCTTAAGGTCGGCTGCAATGACTTCATGTCCGTCTCTGCAGAGGGATCTGAGGATCTCCGCACCCAGGTTTCCGAACGCTCCTGCCAGCAATACTTTCATTTTCGTTCCTCCTATTTCCTGTTCTTTTCTTTCGAGCGCTTGTCATTGATTATCTTCATGTGTTCCTCGGTGATGAGCTCCACATTGTTCTCCTTCGCCCAGTCGACGCATCCCTTGAGGACAAGAGGAAGGAAGACCCGCGGCACGTTGAGGATGGTCTTTAGAGCCTCATCCGTGAACTTGACCTTGTCGTCAGCCCGGTCTGCCGCGTATCTTACCGAGGCAAGTGACGCCTGCCTCATCTGAAGGAGTTCCGCTCTCATGCGCCTTTTCCTGTGGAACCAGAAGTTCTTGCTGTCACGGTAGCCGTAGTCCACCGGGAGGGGAGGGAAGTCCTTCGACCTTACTCCGTTTATGATGGCGTCGCTGTACTTTTTCTTCATAAGTATCCTGTCGACCCTCAGAATGAAGTGAGCTCCGAACTTGCTCGTTATTCCGTTGAAATCATGATACGGGCCCGGATATCCGTTCAGCTCACCGGGCTGATCCAGTCCGGCGCCGTCCAGAGCCCTCATCCAGGTGCATTCGATAGCCTGTATCGCGTCTGTGAGGACCCAGGGGCGGTCCTCCCCTGTTTCTTCCTGGATCAGGCCTTTTCAAGCCTGAAATTGCATTTGGGCATCTTTTCCTCCGGCTTGTCGCCCGGCCAGGACAGTTTTACCGCT